>JAITLF010000350.1 GCA_031278025.1 Treponema sp. | reverse complement strand
TTATTGCCCGTTTTTCGCAACGGGGGGGCCGGCATTTTAACCTATCAATCATCATTCGCTCCTATCCTACTAATATACTCCAAACCCTCGAAAAAACAATCCCCGGCGGGAAAAAGCCCAAGCTCCCGGCTCTCTCCCCCGCCGTATTCCCAAACCACATTCACGTGTCTATACTTCCGAAGATGAAGGTTCAGCTATCCGTTCTTTCTATCCTTGTACCGGTTCTTGCCTCGGCAGCCGTGCTCCTTGCGGGAGCGGCGCTTTTTTCAGGATGTTATACCCTCAGCCAGGGGGCCGCCATGCTGGGCTACCTGAACCGGGCGGTTCCCCTGGAGTCCCTGGAAAAGGAACCCGGTGAAGGGGAGGGATCCCCGGCGGCGTTCGCTGCGCAGGTTCGGGATATACGCCGGTTCGCCCTGGAGGAGCTGGGGCTAGCGGCAAGCAAAAACTACACGCGGTACGTCAAGATCGAGCGGGATTACCTGGCGGCGGTGGTCTCCGCCTGCGCAAAGGATTCCTTTACCCGGCATGAGTGGTGGTTCCCGGTGGTCGGAAAGGTCCCCTATAAGGGCTTTTTCGATCCGCGGGATGCCGGGAAGGAACGGGAAAAGCTCGAAAAACAGGATCTGGACGTTTGGGTCCGGGGGGTAGATGCCTTTAGCACCCTGGGCTGGTTTCGGGATCCCCTCTATTCGTATATGCGAAACTATCCGCCCCATCGCCTTGCAAACCTCCTCATCCATGAATTGCTCCACGCCACGGTGTTCCTTAACGGTCAGGTTCAGTTCAACGAGGAATTAGCGGAGTTTGTTGGGAATGAGGGTGCGCGGCTGTATATCGCCAGGACTTATGGTGAGGATTCCGGGGAATACCGGGTGATAGGGGATTCCGATAGGGAACGCGGGATCTTCCTGGCGTTTATCCGGGAACTCATAGCGGAGCTGGAAACCGTCTATGAGGGTGAAGCGGACCGGGAGGAAAAGCTCTGGCGGAAGGCGGAGATCATCCGGGAAGCCCAGGCCCGGTTTGAGGCCGGGTACGACGGCATGTTTCAAAGCGATAATTACCGGGGGTTCAGCACGATGACGGTGAACAACGCCTACCTGGAGCTCTACCGGCTGTACTATGAAGAAGACTCGTTCTTTCTGGACCTGTACGAACGAGCCGGAAAGGACCTGCCCCGCTTTATCGCCGCGGCCAAAACCCTCAAGGCGTCCGGGAGCGGGAGCATGGGGGCCGACCCTAAAACCCGGCTTGCGGAGGCGGTGGAACGTTTGTTCCCGGATGCACGCGGCGCCTCTGAATAACCAATCGGCCCGATAGATCAGCGGCCCGTAAGCTCCTTCCAGGGGTTAGCGCCGAAACGGACCAGGAAATAGATCCAGCCGAAGGCAAAGCCCGCCAAATGGGTTAGGTGGGCCACGCCGCTTCCCCGGCCAAAGACTTGGGAGAACAGTTCAACGGCGGTAAAGCCCAGCACCATAATGGGCGCCCGGAGCGGGAGTATACCCCAGAGAAATACCACGGCGTTGGGGAACAAGACCGCATAGGCCAACTGTACCGCAAAAATAGCCCCGGAAGCTCCCAGAAGGAACACCCAGAAAGAACCGGTAACCCAATAAACCACAAAGGAAAATACCCCGGCCAGGATACCGGTAACCATATAATATAAAAGGAATTCCCTGCTCCCGATACGGCGCTCCACCTGGGTTCCGAAGATAAACAAGGCCAGCATGTTAAAGAGCAGATGGCTGATCCCGCCGTGGGTGAACATATACGTAACAAACTGCCATACCATCCGATACCGAATCACCAGCGCCGGATTCAGCGCGGCGTAGGTCGTTAAATCAAACCGGAGTATCCGGGGTAACGTTTCCTGCAGCAGGAAAACCAGGATATTGATACCTATCAGGTATAGCACCACACTGCCATACCGGTACTGAAAAGGATGCCTAATTGGATTCATGGTTATAAGATACCGGTTATCCGGGAGGCTGGTCAATGAAACCGGAAGCACGACCGTATTGCGAGCCTGGCAGCTTTCGGAGTTCCGCTCTCCGGTTTCGAAGCTCCGAAGTCGGTGGGATCGGCATCAGCGAAGGGTATGGACTCACCCTTCGCTGTCGTCCAGGCCGTCAAACAGGCTGCCAAGCCCGCCCTTGTATTCCGGGGCGGGCTTGCCTGCGTCATCCGGGCTTTCCTCGCCGCTTTTGGGGGGTTCCCCGTTACCGGCATCCATACCACCAAGCCCGTCCTTAGACGCGGCTTCGGCGCTCTCCGGCTCCGGGGATGCCTGCGGCTCTGCGGCGCTCTCCGGGTTTTCCTTCACGATACGATCCACGCCGATGACAAAATCCGGCTTATCTATACTGAGGATTTTTACCCCTTGAGCGGACCGGCCCATGATCCGAATATCGGCCACCTTGAGTTTGATAGACTTGCCCTGGCTTGTAATACACATGATCTCTTCGTTGTCCAGGACATTAACGCAGCCCACGATTTCGCCGGTTTTTTCGGTAACCGTGTATATCTTTTGACCGCCCGTACTCCGGCCATGTATGGCGAACTCGCTGAAATCCACCCGCTTGCCAAAGCCGTATTCGGAAAGGATAAGCATCTTCTCCCGGTCGTCCACCCTGAGCATACCGGTAAGTTCGTCATCGTCCCCCAGCTTCATGCCGGAAATGCCTCGTGAGGAACGGCCCATGACCCGCACGTTATCTTCCCCGGTACGCAGGGCCTGGCCCTTTCGGGATATGAGGACCACCTCATCGGAACCGCCGGTCAGAAGGGCGCTCACGAGTTTATCGCCGTTGTCCAAATTGATGGCGATGATGCCGCGGGTCTTGGCGTTGGAGAACTCGCTGACCGCGACTTTCTTAACAATGCCCCGGGCGGTACCCATAAAGATATATGGCCCTTGTCCGAGCCTGGGGCCTTCGCCGTTAAATTCTTTAAGGGCCACGATTGCGGTTATGTCTTCGTTGGGCGACACCGTAAGCAGGCTCTTGATATGGGTTCCCTTGCTGGTTCGGGAACCTTCGGGCAGCTCGTGAACCTTCATCCAGTAAGCCTTGCCTTCACTGGTGATGAACATGATGTACTCGTGGGTGGAAGCCACGAATATCTGTTCCAAAAAGTCGTCTTCCGTAAGTTTGGCGCTGACCATGCCCTTGCCGCCCCTGCCCTGGTTGCGGTAGGAAGAGACCGGGACCCGTTTGACGTAACCCAGATTGGAAATAAGGATCATCATCTCCTCTTTCTTAATGAGGTCCTCAATATTGATGGTTTCCACTTCCCCGGCCACGATCTCGGTACGGCGCTCGTCTTTGTACCGTTCGGCTATAACCTGTATCTCGTCCTTGATGACCCCCCGCAGCTTGCCGCTGTTTTCCAGGAGGGATTTCAGGTATGCAATCTGAACCTTAAGTTCTTCCAGTTCCTGCTGGAGCTTCTCTACTTCCAGGCTGGTAAGCCGTCCCAGGCGCATATCCACGATGGCCTGGGCCTGGGCTTCGGATAGCAGGAACCGGTCCTGCAAGCCGGTCTTGGCAGCATTGACGTCTCTGGATGCCCTGATGAGGGCCACCACCTCATCAATGTTTGCCAAGGCAATGACCAGGCCTTCCAAAATGTGGGCCCGCTCCTCGGCCTTGCGCAGCTCGTAGCGGGTACGCCGGGTAACTACTTCCACCCGGTGCTCTACAAAATAGTGGATAAGCTGTTTAAGGTTGAGGTACTGGGGCCTGCCGTTTACCAGGGCCAGGTTGATGATCCCAAAGGTAGTCTGAAGCTGGGTATTGGAGAAAAGCTGATTCAGCACAACCTTAAGGATGGCGCCTTTCTTCAGTTCAATGACGACCCGGATGCCGTCCCGGTCGGATTCATCGTTAAAGTCGGCTATGCCGTCTATCACCTTGTCCCGAACAAGATCGCCTATCCGTTCCAAAAGGAACTTTTTATTGACGGCATAGGGAATCTCCGTGAAAACGATGATCTCCCTGCCGGATTTGCTGGTTTCCACGGTAAACCGGCCCCGAACCAGAATCTTCCCCCGGCCGGTCTTGTAGGCCTCCCGTATACCCCGGCGGCCAAAGATGATCCCCCCGGTGGGGAAATCCGGCCCGCGGATGAATTGAGAGAGTTCTTCAATGGTGATGTCTGGGTTATCAATGTAGGCGCAAACTGCCAGGCAGACTTCATTGAGGTTGTGGGGGGCCATATTGGTGGCCATCCCAACGGCGATGCCGCTGGACCCGTTGATCAACAGGTTCGGCAGCGCGGCGGGAAGCACCACAGGCTCCGTAAGGGATTCGTCGTAGTTGGGAACGAAGTCCACCGTCTCCTTACGCAAATCCTGAAGCATCTCGTCCCCGATGCGGGAAAGCTTGGCCTCGGTGTACCGCATGGCGGCCGGCGGGTCTCCGTCCAGGGAGCCAAAGTTGCCCTGTCCCTGGACCAGGGGATAGCGGAGGGAGAATTCCTGGGCCATGCGGACCATAGCATCGTAGAGGGAAGCGTCGCCGTGGGGGTGGTATTTACCCATCGTATCCCCGGTGATACGAGCGCTTTTCTTGGTGGCCGCGTTAGGCCGCAGGCCTAATTCGTCCATGGAATACAAAAGCCGCCGGTGTACGGGTTTAAGGCCGTCCCGCACATCCGGCAGGGCGCGGGCCACGATAACCGACATGGCGTAATTAAGGTAGGCGTTTTTTACTTCATCTTCTATAGCAACAGGAATAATTTTACCGGTTTCTGCCACAAACTTCCTCTTATTTCAAGACGGCCGGTAACTCGGCCAGCGGGGTCTTTACGTCCAAAATTTTATGCTATTTCATTGGAACAGCCGCAAGCATAGCAAATTTTGGATAAATAGTCGAGTTGCCCATAAGCCGGCCCGGCGATTCCGCGTTCAACCCTCAGGAGGGCGCCCGCGGACGGCTCTGAACACGAACAGGGAATGCCGGTTTTAAGTGTAGCCGGGGGGATGCACGAAGCGCGGCAACCTGCCCGCTAAACCCCCAGCAAGCCGTCCCGGTAGGCGCCGATGTATTCCATGCACATTTCGTCTCTGCCCAGGAGGGCTTCGGCGGCATAGATGAGGGCCAGCAACTCTTTGTCGGCAGGGTCCAGGATGGCGCTGTCCATGCCCGCGCCCATACAGAGGAGGATGAAGCCGCGGTTGATGAATCTTCTGAGCGGGAGCTGAAAGGAGATATTACTGGAGCCTGAAGTAATATGAACATCGGGGCAGCGGGTCTTTACTTTTCTGATGGTGTCAAAGACGGTAAGAGCCCCTTCTTCGGAGGAGGCGAGCATTTCAACTACCGGATCGACGTAAAGCCGTGCGGGGGCAATCCCGTATTCCCCGGCCTTTTCCAGAATCCGCTCAAAGACCTCAAGGCGCTTTTCGGCGGAATCGGGGATACCCGTATTGTCGCAGAGCAGGGCCACGCATTGCCATTCGGTATCCGCGATGACGGGGAAGACCTTTGCAATTTTGTCGCCCTCCATAGAAATTGAGTTGACTATGCCGGGTTTTTCGCAAAACGTGATTGCCTCGGCAAAAACACCGGCGTTGGGGCTGTCAAGACAGATAGGGAGGTCCGATTCCATCTGAACCAGGTTCACCAGCCATTTGAGGGTTTCAAGTTCCTTATCGGGGGAAACCGATGCGCAGACATCCAGGCAGGAAGCCCCACAGCAAGTCTGCGTTTTGGCAAGCTCCCTGATACAGGCTTCGTTCCTTTCGGCAATAGCCGCGCCGATTTTAGGGATAGAGCCGTTGATTTTTTCTCCGATAAGTATCATTTGGACTCCTTCGGGGTGATACTAGAAAGCTTTGGGTGTTTTGTCAATCTTGGGCCTGATGCAGCCGGGGCGGCGCTCCCGAACCTCGCGGGGCTCCGCCCCGCCGCCCCGCCGGGGGGGTCGAAACCCCCCGGCGGGGTGCGGGGCAGAGCCCCGCGTGGACTACCCGATGACCGCTTCTTCTATCGGGGACCAGGGGCCCATCTCGCCTTTGCTGTTTTCGTAGCACGTGGCGTAATAGGCGGTCTTGCCCTTGTCTTCTTCCGTGTGCTGGACCACGTGGGAAGTTTTCCGGCTGAACCGGGAGTTGGGCAGCCGCGCCCCGGAGGCGGGCTTCTCGCCGCCAACCTGCCAGGCGTAGCGCACGCCGTAGGCGTCTTCCGGTTTGGAGTGGTCGCCGCGTTCGACGTTGAGGCCGCGTACCAGATGCTCGTAGTGGTAGCGCGTGGTTTCCACCGCCGTGTCCGGCTTGCTGGCGGGCGGGCCGTGGGGCGTGGGGGTGGTGTCTTTGGGGTGGATGCCCATAACCAGCCTGGCCGTCTCGTCCATGCGCTTGTTGAAGCGGATGGAGGAGTTGGCGAACTCCCGCATGGCGTCCACGGCCTCGCCCTTTGCTTCGTCTTTGGCAAGACGGTTTGCTGAGGTGTCCTCGTCCTC
>JAITLF010000319.1 GCA_031278025.1 Treponema sp. | reverse complement strand
TCCGGTGTGAGGTTTTTGTGCCAGTTATGTCAATACAAAGAGTTTTTGTCGGGAAAAAACCGGGCTTCGATATTGAGGCCAGGGGTATTTGGGCCGATATTGCCGGTTTTCTGGGCGCCCAGTACGGCGAACTTGCCCGGCTCAAGGGGTTCCGTCTTTTTAACCGCTACGATGCCGGACGGCTGGACGAAGAACAGTTCAGGCGGGTGGTGGATCTGGTTCTTTCGGAGCCCCAGTGTGATCTGGTGTTTTACGGGGAGGCGCTTCCCCCGGGAAACAAGGAGCGGGCCTTTGCCATTGAATACCTTCCGGGCCAGTACGACCAGCGGGCGGATTCGGCGGAGCAGTGCGCGGAGCTGGTTACGGGGTTAAGGCCCGTTATACGGAGCGCGCGGATTTTCGTGCTTGAAACCGCCGGAGCGCCTGTTTCGGACGCGGCCCTGGAAGCGGTAAAACGTTACCTTATCAACCCGGTGGATTCCCGGGAAGCCCGCGCGGAACTGCCCGAAACGCTTGAACCGGAGGAACAGGAGATTCCCGACGTGCCGGTACTTGCGGGCTTTATCCAGGCAGGCGGGGAAAGGCTGGCCGCTCTGCGCGGGGAATACGGCCTTGCCATGAGCGCTGACGATCTGCGCTGTTGCCGGGATTATTTCAGAGCCGAGGGCCGGGATCCCACCCTGACGGAACTGCGCATCCTGGACACGTACTGGTCGGATCATTGCAGGCATACCACATTCACCACCGTCCTTGAACGGATCGACATTGAGGGCTGTCCCGAAGCCGCTGTCAATGAGTTAGGGAGGGGGAAGTCTCCCCCTGCGGCCGGGCCAAGGTCCCGGCCTACCCCCTCTGCGGGGGGTCAACCCCCCGCAACGCCCCCCGACCCGTGGGGACAGACCCCTGCCTGTGGGGACAGACCCCCGGACTCACCGGGCAGCGCCGCCGATGACGCCGGGGTCGAGGCCGGCCTGAGAAACGCCCTGTCCCTTTACGAACAAACCCGGCGCGAAGTGTACGGCGAAGCTGAACGGGAACGCGGGCGTACCCTGATGGACATGGCTACCATCGGGACCAAGGCGTTGAAAAAGCGCGGCCTTATTCCCGATTTGGATGAGTCGAAAGAGATCAACGCCTGTACGGTTAAGGTTGAAGCGGAGTTCAGCGACGGCGGCCGGGAACCCTGGCTTCTGCTTTTCAAGAACGAGACCCACAACCACCCCACGGAAATTGAGCCTTTTGGCGGCGCGGCGACCTGTCTGGGCGGCGCTATCCGGGACCCGCTTTCGGGCAGGGCCTTTGTGTATCAGGCTATGCGGGTAAGCGGCGGCGGCGATCCGCGCCAAAAGCTGGCGGAGACCCTGCCGGGGAAGCTCCCCCAGGTGAAGATCGCCCGGGAGGCCGCGGCGGGGTACGCCTCCTACGGGAACCAAATCGGCCTGGCCACGGGGCAGGTGTCGGAATTTTACCACCCGGGCTTTACCGCCAAACGCATGGAACTGGGCGCGGTGATCGGCGCCGTTCCCGCTTCCTGGGTGCGCCGGGAGGAACCCGCGCCGGGAGACCTGGTGCTGCTTGTCGGGGGCGAGACCGGCCGGGACGGGATAGGCGGGGCGACCGGTTCCTCGAAGGTCCACACCGGAGAATCGGTGGAAAAATCCGGGGCGGAAGTGCAGAAGGGAAACGCGGTAGAGGAACGGAAACTCCAGCGGCTTTTCCGCAAGGGAGAAGTAACCCGGCTTATCAAACGCTGCAACGACTTCGGCGCGGGCGGGGTTTCGGTGGCTGTGGGGGAACTCGCGGACGGCCTCGACATCGATCTGGACGCGGTGCCGAAAAAATACGCGGGCCTTGACGGGACCGAGCTTGCCGTAAGCGAATCCCAGGAACGAATGGCGGTGGTCATTGCCGCTTCCCGCGCGGAGGATTTTATCCGCGAGGCCGCCGCGGAAAACCTGACGGCGGTTGTTATCGCGAAGGTAACGGCGGGTGGGGAACGGGCGCGGCTCCGTATGTTCTGGCGGGGCAAGATCGTGGCCGACCTTGCCCGTTCCTTCCTCAACACCAACGGCGCGGGCCGGAGCGCATCGGCGAAGATTTGCGTACCGGACGGCGGCATTCGCGGCGGGACTGACGGCAAGGCCGGTGGCGGGGAGCCGCTTCCCGCGGGGGTGCTGCTTGATAACCTGGAACGGGAACTGGCCTCACTGCGGAGCGGAAGCCGCCGGGGCCTCCAGGAACGTTTTGACGGTTCCATCGGGGCCTCATCGGTACTGTTCCCCTGGGGAGGCAGGACGCAGGGAACAGCGGAATGCGGGATGGCGGCGCTGCTCCCGGCCCCGGAAAAACGCTGCCGCACGGCAAGCCTCCTCAGTTTCGGCTACGACCCGGAACTTGCCGCCTTAAACCCCTACCTGGGCGCGAAAGGCGCGATCCGGGAGGCGCTGGCAAAATTTGCCTGTCTGGGAGGCGATCCCCGGAAGGCCCGGCTTTCCCTCCAGGAGTACTTTGAACGCGCCGAATCGGAGGAATCCTGGGGCAAGCCCGCCGCCGCCCTGCTCGGCGCGCTGGAAGCCCAGCTTGCCCTGGATGTCCCGGCCATCGGGGGAAAGGACTCCATGTCCGGCGCTTACCGCGACGAAAGCCGGGGGATCAGCCTCGCCGTGCCGCCGACACTGGTAGCCTTTGCCGCAGGGGTTACGCCGGCCAAGTGTGTTCGTTCGGGCGCCCTGTCCGGCGCGGCGGGGAACACGGTCCTGCTGCTGGCCCAGCCCGTTTCGGGCGCGGACGAGTGGGCCGCGTTCAGGCGCAACATGGATACCCTCTCCCGCCTTGCCGGGCAGGGAATTGTCCGCGCCGCCTATCCGGTGGGCCCCGGCGGTACGGCGGCTTCCCTGGCGCTAATGGCCTTCGGGAACATGACCGGCCTTGAGGTATACGCGGACATCTGCGCCCTTGCGGAACACGATTACTACCAGGGTTCGGTACTGGTAGAGATAGACGAAGAAAAGGCCGCCGGGCAGGGAATCAACACGAACGCCGTTCCCGGCGCGGTGATCGCCGCGCGGACTCTTGCCGAACCGGTATACCGCATGGTACGGGAAATGGCCGGGGACGCGGAAACCTGTGAAAATCCCGAATACGCCGCGGCGGAGACTCACCTTGCGGTGCTGCGCCGGGCTTACGAGTATCCCCTGGCCCAGGTTTATCCCCAGACTTCCGGCGGGGCAAGCGCCGCCGGGGAAACCGCGCCGCAAGGCCGGATCATAGATGCCGAATACCGGCGCGACACGCAAAAGCCCATTGCAAGGCTCAAACCAGGCGCGGCGCCCCTGGTTACGATTCCGGCGTTTCCCGGCACCAACTGCGAGTGGGACATGGAGCGGGCCTTCCGGGAAGCCGGGGCAAGGACACGGATCCTGGTGTTCCGAAACCGCAGCCCACAGGATATAGCCGCGTCCACAGCGGAACTTGCCGCTTCGATACGGGAGTCCCAGATTATCGCCCTTTCCGGCGGGTTCAGCGCCGGGGACGAACCGGACGGTTCGGGGAAGTTCATCGCCAATGTGTTCCGGTCCCGGCTCGTGGCGGACGCCGTGGCGGATCTGCTGGAAAACCGGGACGGACTTGTATTGGGAATCTGCAATGGTTTCCAGGCCCTCATCAAACTTGGACTGGTACCCTACGGCCGGATACAGAGCGCCCCTTCGGCTGGTATGCCCACCCTTACCTTCAACAACATAGGCCGCCATGTTTCCAGGATGGTACGCACCCGCGTCATGTCGGATCTTTCCCCCTGGCTTGCCCTGGAGGAACCCGGCGCGCTGCATATAATCCCGGTAAGCCACGGCGAAGGCCGCGTCGTTATCCGGGAGGAGGAAGCGGAGGAGCTGTTCCGGGCCGGGCAGATAGCCTGCTGTTACGCCGACCCGCAGGGCCGCCCCGCCCTGACCGAACCGGACAACCCCAACGGGTCGCAGTTCGCGATTGAGGCGATGTCCAGCCCGGATGGCCGGATTCTGGGCAAGATGGCCCACTCGGAACGCCGCGGCGAATACGTGCATATCAACATCCCCGGAAATAAAAACCAACGTATCTTTGAGGCAGGCGTGCGATACTTTTCCTGAGGAATGCCACCTTTTTCTCGAAAAATTCATCCGCAAATTTGCGGACACTCTTGCGTTTATGTTCCTGATCAAGACGCTTTGTAACTATTCGGTCGTAGCGTGATTTTAGAGATCTTCTTGTCCTCCCTGGCTTTAACAAAAGGGACAAGGCAGTATATATCAAGAACCAAGAGGATCTTGATAATTGGGAAACAAGGTGCGTTAAATCCAGACGGAACCGAATTTTAATTTATAGCCTCCTTCATAGGGGCTTCCTAAAGCCACCGGCTCTGCCGGTGGATTATTACTTTCATGGTGTGATTCTCCTTCCGCGCGGCTCATTCCCCGCCCCGGATACGCGCGCCCAGCGAGGAAAGCCGGGCAACCAGGTTTTCGTAGCCCCGCTCGATCTGGTACACATTGCGGATAACGCTTGACCCCTCGGCGCACATGGCGGCGATCACCATCGCCATACCGGCGCGCACATCCGGGCTGACAAGTTCCGACGCCATAAGTTTTGTGGGACCGGAAACAATCGCCCGATGGGGATCGCACAGCACGATGCGCGCACCCATGGCGATAAGCTTGTCCACAAAGAACATACGCGACTCGTACATTTTTTCGTGTACCAGAATCGTACCGTCCACCTGGGTGGCCACCACCGTGATAATGCTGGTAAGGTCCGGCGGGAAACCCGGCCAGGGGGCATCATCGATTTTGGGGATCATGCCGCCCAGATCGTGGTTCACTTTAAGGGACTGATTCTTCGGTACATAGAGCGTTGAACCGTCATGTTCCCAGAATATGCCCAGCTTGCCAAAGGCAATTTTCGCGGGCCGGATATCCCGGGGCAGAATGCCCTGTATCTGCAATTCTCCCCTGGCGGCGGCGGCAAGCCCGATGAAAGAACCTACCTCCATAAAATCCGCGCCGATTTCGTATTCGCAGCCCGACAATTTTTTCACGCCCCGAATACGGAGTACGTTGGAACCTATGCCCTCAATTTTGGCGCCCATGGCGATAAGCATACGGCAAAGGTCCTGCACATGGGGTTCGCTGGCGGCGTTGGTCAGGAGCGTCTCTCCCTTGGCCAGCACCGCCGCCATTATCGCGTTTTCCGTGGCCGTAACCGAAGCCTCGTCCAAAAAGATGTCCGCCCCGCACAAGAACCGCGCCGTAAAGCAGTAATTGTGGTCCATCTCCACCTGGGCGCCTAACTCGGTAAGGGCCAAAAAATGCGTGTCCAGCCGGCGCCGGCCGATTACGTCACCGCCCGGCGGGGGAAGCACCGCCCTGCCGGTCCGCGCCAGAAGGGGCCCGGCAAAGAGGATGGAGGCCCGTATTTTGCGGGCGGCGTCGGCGGGCACCTCGAAAGTCTTGATGTCGCCCAACTTCATCCTGATCGCGTTGGGGCCAAGTTTTTCCGTCTCGCCGCCGAAAGCGCGATAAACATCCAGCATCACCTGGACATCCTCGATATCGGGAACATTCCGGAGTATCACCGGCTCCCCGGTCAAGAGGCTCGCCGCAATACAGGGCAGCGCGGCGTTCTTGTTGCCGCTGGCCCGGACGGTCCCGCCTATGGGGTAGCCGCCTTCGATGCAGTACTGGTTCATACCGTAACTGTATAAAGTCATAAAGTTTAGGTCAACTCGTTGAAGACTTTTCCGGAACCAGCCAAATTTTGGGAAATGCACACCTTTCATTAACCGTTTTTTCTATGTTAAGATAAAAACCATGCACTGTTTGAAGATGATACACCCCGCGGCTTGTGTAAAACCGCGCGGCAGGCCGGTTATTTTTACGTTCTGTCTTTTTTTATTTTTTTCCGCAGTGTCACTGGAAGCCCAGTATTTTAAGCCGTTTACAGCGCTCAAAGTAATAAAAACCGCCCATTTTGATATCATCTACCCCGAAGAATCCACTCGGACAGCCGAAACTTTGGCAGGTTTTGCCGATGCCATGTATGACCGTGTCACCGGGCTTTTAAACATTTACTATCCCGTCCGTATTCCGGTGGCGATTACCCCGCATACCGATCGGTTTAACGGCTTAACCATGTCCCTGCCCTATACCAGCATCATTCTGTTTGACACGGTAATGGAACCGGAGTGGACCAGTTTTGCCAATACTCTGGAAAGTCTGTTTTTCCATGAGCTGACCCACGCCGTTTCCCTGAGCAGCAGAAGTAAATTTCTTAATACGCTCCACAGTATTTTTGGCGGATGGGTATACCCTGTGGGTCTGAACGCCCCCCTCTTTATGGTAGAAGGGGCGGCGGTCAGTTTTGAAAGCCTGGACGGATTGGGCAGAG
>JAITLF010000188.1 GCA_031278025.1 Treponema sp. | reverse complement strand
TGAGCCTTTGAAAACAGACGTGCTTATTGAGGCTGTTCCAAAACCTCAATGGAGCGGATTTAGGGGAATAAATTCTGTTCAGAGCAGAACGGTTTCGTCTCTGAGCAGAACAACCGGGGTGCTGAGCAGAACAACCGGGGGTGAGGAAAGCCGGCGCGGGTTGGCACATGGGGAGCCCGGGGCGAGCGGATTAAACATTCTTAGGGAACAGCCGCCACAGGTTCCCTTACCGCCGCCGGCGGCTACGGCGGAAACGGCGCCGCTGGCGGCGGCTACGACGCCTCGCCAGACGTCATCATGATGTCCGGCGCGGTTTCTGGCGGCAGTACCGGCGGTACTACCGGCAGCTGACGGCGGCGGGGCCTGCGGCGTGTAAACCCGGGTTTACGGCGTGCAAACCCGGGTTTTTGGGCCGCAAAAATGTTTTTGCGCTGCACAAAAGTGTTTTTGCGGCGTGCAAACCCGGGGTTTTGGGCCGCAAAAGTGTTTTTGCGCTGCACAAAAGTGTTTTTGCGCAGCGGAAAAATGTTTTTGCGTAGCGCAAAAGTGTTTTTGCGTAGCGCAAAAGTGTTTTTGCGCTGCACAAAAGTGTTTTTGCGCTGCACAAACCCAGGTTTCTGATCGAAAAACCGGGGTCCGGCAACACCGGAGCCCCGGCGGGGGAATTCTTTTTTAATGCGCTCGCCCTGTGAAATTACCCCGCCGCCTTTGACATGCCGGACCCTTTCAAGCTATCTTTGCCTATGATTTCACCTTCCCCCCCGTCCCCGGTATGCTTTAATGCAGCGTTGAAATACCGGAACCTCCCGGTAGTGGTCCTGGCGGGCCGCCCTAATGTGGGTAAGTCCACCCTGTTTAACCGTCTCCTTCGCCTGAAGAAAGCCATCACCGACCCAACCCCCGGCGTAACCCGTGACCCGGTAAGCGCCGACGCCTTCATCGCGGGGAAGCCGGTGCGGCTCATCGACACCGGCGGGTTCAAGCTGGACCGGGAGGCTCCACCCGCGAATGACCCGTCAGGAGATACCCTGGACGATCTGGTGGTGGGCCGGACGGTGGAAACCATCAGGCGGGCAGACCTCATCGTCCTTATCCTTGAAGCCGGGGAGCTTACCGGCGAGGACGAGGCGTTTATCGATTTCTTGCGGCCCTTCCAGGACCGCCTTGTGGCGGCGGTGAACAAGACCGAGGGAGGCCGCCGGGGAAACGAATCCTGGAACATCCTTTCCTATGGTTTTGACCGGGTATACCTGATCTCCGCCGAACATGGGGACAACATCGGGGAGCTGGAAGCGGCGATTGCGGAGCGTCTTGATTTTTCCCAGGTCGAAATCGACGATGCCGCGACCCGTCCCATCCGTATCGCCCTGTTGGGGAAGCCCAATACCGGGAAGTCTACCTTGTCCAACCGGCTTACCGCGTCTGAGGGGTCTATCGTCAGCCCTGCGCCGGGGACCACACGGGATGTGGTGGAAGGGACCTTTACGTACCGGAACCGGCAGTTCCGTATTCTCGACACCGCCGGGATCAGGCGGAAGTCCAAGGTAACCGAAAACATCGAATACTACTCGGTAAACCGGGCCATCAAGTCCATTGACGAGGCGGACATCGTGTTCCTCCTGATTGATGCCCAGGAGGGGCTTACCGCCCAGGACAAGAAGATCGCAGCCCTGGCCCACGACCGGGGCCGGGGGATCATCTTAACCCTCAATAAGTGGGATGCCATGCCCACGGTAAAGAACACCTTCCAGGCGGTTCGGGACCGTATCCGTTTCTTCTTTGGGCAGATGGAATTTGCCCCCATCGTTCCGATAAGCGCCGCCGGCGGAAGCGGCGTGGAGGAACTTTTGAAGCTGGCCCTGCGGGTCTATTCCCAGCTTATCCGCCGTGTAGATACCGGCCCCCTGAATCAGGCCCTGGAGAAGTGGCTTGAGGAATCCCCGCCTCCGGTCGGGACGCAGACCCATTTCAAGGTGAGATACGCCGTCCAGGTTTCGGAGAATCCGGTGAAATTCGTCATCTTTGTATCCCGGCCCCAGGCGGTAACCGAACCGTACATCGCCTATCTCCGTAACCGCATACGCCGGGACCTGGGGTTTTCCCTGATCCCCGTGGACATCGAAATACGCGGTTCCTCCGGGCCGGGCAAACGGACGCAGACGCAGACGCGGTCGCGGGAGCGAAGCTAGTTCAATGGAAGAGCCTTCACCGGTTCCGCTTTCCCCGAAAAAAAAACGCCCCGCGGTTTCCTCACTGGTTTCGGCACGGCTTCCTGCGGAAAGCCGCCGCCTTCTTGACGCCTTTCCCCGGCTTGTCGATAGGGTCTTCCCCCTGCCCGGGCGGTTCCGCTCAAGCCTGGGCCGTGATGTGGCGGAACTCTCCCTGCTCCTCACCTCCAGCCGGGGAGGCCTTCCTGAAGGGTATCTGGGCAGGCCGGCCCTGCTTTCCGCCTATCTCCGGTACTTCCTCCCCTGGAACCTCTACCGCCTGGCCCGCCTTCTTCCGGCGTTACCCCTCGCGCTGACCGACGGAGACGCCCTTACGGACCTGGGTTCGGGGCCCCTTACCCTGCCCCTGGCCCTGTGGATAGCCCGGCCTGAGTACCGGTCCCTGGGGCTGCAGTTCCGCTGCCTTGACCGGACCGACGGGGCCCTTCACGCGGGGAAGCGGCTTTTCGCCGCCCTTGCCGGGCCTGCATCTCCCTGGAAAATCCGGACCATTCACGCACCCCTGAACGCCCCGGTAAAAGGCCCGCCCGCCGCCCTGGTAACCGCCGTCAATGTCTACAACGAAGTCTTTGGAAGCATACCTCACGCGGACAGCCGCGCCCTGGTACGGACGGCCCGCCAGGCGGCCCGCCATCTGGCGGCGCTTTCTTCTCCCGGCGGCGCCATCCTGGTTGTCGAACCCGGCGTTCCCCGCTCCGGACAGTTCATCGCGTGTCTCCGGGCGGCCCTCATGGAACAGGGCCGCCCGCCCCAGGCGCCCTGTACCCACACGGGCCCCTGTCCCTTCCCCGGCGGAAAGGCGGGCGCGGGGGAACGGCAGACCGCCGGGGAAAAGCGGAAATGGTGCCACCTCGCCTTTGATACCGCGGAGGCTCCCCCGGCGCTCCTGGCGCTTTCCGCCGCCGCGCGGCTCCCCAAGGAACGGGCGGCGCTGAGTTTCCTTCTTTCAGGCGGGGCGGGGCAGCCGGATATGGCGGACGAACCGCCGGCGCGCTCCGGGGCGGAGACGGCTATACGGATACTGTCGGACCCCTTCCCGTTGCCGGCGGGCGGAAAGCCCGGCAGGTACGGACGGTACGGCTGTTCGGAACGGGGAGCGGTCCTGGCAGCCGGGGATCAACAGACAATGTACGGGATGAATCCGGGAACCCTGCTGCGGCTGCCCGTACCCGGGCCGGACAAAGAGCGGCGGGATCCCAAAACCGGGGCCGTGGTGATAGAACTGCGGTAATGCGCGGTAATGCGCGGTAATGTGCAGTAATGCATAGGGGAAGCATAGAGGAAGATGAAGAAGCGATGGCGGAAGTATAGAAGAAGATGAAGGAGCGATGAAGGAGCATGGAAGGCATGGCGAAAAAAATTACGGTAGGTCTTTTATTCGGGGGGAAATCGGCGGAACACGAGGTGTCCCTGCAATCGGCCAAAAACGTGTACGATGCCATAAACCGGGAGAAGTACACCCCCATCCTTATCGGGATAGACAAAACCGGACGGTGGCTTCTGAATAGGGAGTCGCGATTCCTCCTGGATTCAGGGGATCCCCGGAACATTAGGCTGGACCAGGCGGGCGAACCGGTGGCCCTGGTCCCCGAATGCAACGGCGCGCTCTCCCTGCTCCCGAAGCAGGGACAGCCCCCGGGGCAGGCCCTGCTCCGGAAGCAGGGGGATAGGTGCAAGCTCGACGTGATCTTCCCCCTCCTCCACGGGCCGTTTGGGGAAGACGGCACGGTGCAGGGCCTTTTGAAACTGGCGGATATTCCCTTTGTGGGCGCGGGCGTGCTGGGTTCCGCCGCGGGCATGGACAAGGACGTGATGAAGCGGCTCCTGCGAGACGCGGGCCTTCCCCTGGGCGCCTATATCCCCCTCCGGTCCCACGAGGCGCTTCCGGATTTTGCCCAGGTTACCGCGAAGCTAGGGCTTCCCTTCTTTATCAAACCCGCCAACATGGGGTCTTCCGTGGGCGTGAGCAAGGTCCGCGGCGAAGGCGAATACCAGGCCGCGGTGCGGAACGCCTTTATCTATGACCGGAAGATCATCCTGGAGGAATTCATCAAAGGCCGGGAGATAGAATGCGCCGTTTTGGGGAACGAAAACCCCCGTGCGTCGCTCCCCGGCGAGGTGATTGCCTCCCACGAGTTTTACTCATACGAAGCGAAGTACCTTGATGAAAACGGGGCGGTCCTCCAGATACCCGCCCGGCTGCCGCCGGAGACGGTCCGGGAGATTCAGGACCTGGCGGTTACGACCTTTAAGGTTCTTGAATGCGAGGGCCTGGCCAGGGTGGATTTTTTCCTGCGTGAAGACGGGCCGGGGACCATTCTAATCAACGAGATCAACACGATGCCTGGGTTTACGCGGATCAGCATGTACCCCAAATTGTGGGGCGCCAGCGGGATTTCATACGCCGGTTTGATTGATTCCCTGATAACCCTTGCCATTAACCGGTACACCCAGGAAAAGACGCTTAAAACGAGCCTATAGTCAGTCCGCACCCCGCGCGGCGCCGCCCCGGTCCCCGCAGGGCGCCGCCCGGTCCCCGCAGCTTCACGGCTACAGCCCGCGGCTTCACGGCTACAGCCGCAGGGACTAAAAACGTTGGGGGGTGATGCAGAAAGGATGATAAGGCACACACGGCCATAACTGATGGTGATGGCTGGTTGCCTGGTTCCATTTTACCGTCTTCCCGCCACCTTGCCTTCGTTATCATACGTTCTGCATCACCACCCCAAAAGAGCGGTTTCCTGGAATTATGCCAAACATGGGCGGCGGCCCAGGGGGAGGGGGCGCTGCCCCGGTCCCCGCGTGTAACGTGGCATTGAAAATAGGAATTTATTACCGCTTAAAACCGCCTTAAAACGCCGTTAAAGGCGAGCCTCAACCCCCTTTTCCACTATTTCCCCCTCCACTCACCTGTCCCTTCCTGCTCTTGGCCCCCGGCTTTACCGCTATAGGATAGTTGCCCGTCAACACTTCGACTTTTCCCACTTGGGTTTTATGACCATGCGTCATGGGGGAAGACATGGCAAACTCTATCGTATGCCAGCCATTCCCCCTCGGTAAATTCCGCCAGTGATTTATTCCGATAAGAACTCAGCAGGAACTTCCCCTTTAGAAAGTCTCTTAGCCTAAGTCAGACGGATTTTGCGTCTAAAATTGGTATCCCCCGGGCTTCGCTCATAAATTATGAAAAGGGGACTTCCAACCCACCGGCGAATTTTTTAACCCGGATAAAAAAATTGGGGGTAAGTATTGATTGGTTCGTATCCGGTCAAGGCGAGATGCTTACAAATTTACCCGAAAAGCCCCAACAGGAACTGGCAAAACCGTCTGAAGGCCACAAAGTGCCCCTTCTCCGGCAGAGGGTATCCTGCGGCCCTGGTGTAGACTGGGAAAGCGAAGATAATGCAGAGAAATACATTGACGTCTTCGATCTGCTTCCCCGCCTCAAAGCCAAACGGCTTTTTGCCCTTTGCGTCCAAG
>JAITLF010000121.1 GCA_031278025.1 Treponema sp. | reverse complement strand
CCCGGAACCGGTCTGGCCGTCAGGACAATTTCTTTAGTGCGCTGAGGTACATCTTCAGTCGTTTTCTCCATGAAAACTGGTCCGCTTTTATCCTTTTCGTCTGGGGAGATGAACCCGATGGGTGATACTTTGAATACCTGTTGCAGGGTTGACACATACTGCGATTTCCGTTAAAGTTATTTTTACTGTGTCTCCTTCGTCTAGCGGTCAGGACATCGGGTTTTCATCCCGACAACGGGGGTTCGACTCCCCCAGGGGATGTACTTGCAATTCCTTCTGGTATTACAGAAAGGTCAGGATATCGAAAAATCGGCGTTAATTTTTATCTTCCTTTAACGGTTAGTCAGCGTGTTCGTAAACACCCTGACGGGAGGAGAAGATATGCGCCGGATATCCCGTGGACCGTTCCATTGACAGGTATGTTGCAATAGGGTACATTGTCGTCAATTGATGTGCGGCAGATGCCGCAGGGCGTTTGTCGGTTACTGCCAGTGCGAGAGTGGTGAAATTGGTAGACACGCCAGACTTAGGATCTGGTGCCCCAGGCATAAGGGTTCAACTCCCTTCTCTCGCAGAAGGCAAGAGATAATGACCTACGGGGCGGCTTTTTTTGTTGTAATATGCGGGAATAGCTCAGTGGTAGAGCGCCACCTTGCCAAGGTGGATGTCGCGGGTCCGACTCCCGTTTCCCGCTTAAATTGGAAAATATTCATAATTAAAGAGGAAACACGTGACCGTAACCAAAGAATTCAAGCGGCTTGAACATTCGGCGTTGCAGCTTACCCTTACCATCAGCAAAGAAGATGTTCGTTCCGAATATGACACAACTATCACCAAATATGCCAAGGATATGCAGATCCCCGGTTTCAGGCGGGGGAAGATCCCCAGAGAGATTCTGCTCAGGAAATTCGGCGAGGTGTTTAAGGGGGAAACCCTGGAAAAAATTGTTGAAAAGGCAGTCAGTACGGCTTTCGAGGATGTATCCTCCCCAAAAGAGAACCGGCCCCTCCCCTACTCCACTCCTCAACTCAAGGACACGGACCTGAAACTGGACCTGGAGACGGACCTGACGTTCTCCGTAGTCTACGATACTTTCCCCCAGATTGTGATGGGTCCTTGGAAGGGCTATGAGGTTGAAGCGCCGGACGCGGAGATTTCTGATGAAGACATGGATCGGGAGTTGCAAATCCTCCGGGAACGGAACGCGATAGTTCTGGATAAGGCCGATAACGCGGTGGCGGTTGCGGGCGATGTGGTTGCCGTAAATTACGCGGAGATCTCCGATGCGGGAGAGCTTATTCCGGGTACGGAGCGGCAAGATTTTGTGTTTACCTTGGGAACGGGGCATAACATCTTTAAGTTCGATGATGAAGTCGTGGGGATGAAGATGGGGGAAACCAAGGATATAGACAAATCCTACCTCGAAGATTTTGAGGACAAGGACCTTGCCGGGAAGACTAAGAAGATACGGGTAACCCTTACGGCCCTGAAAGAAAAGCGGCTTCCGGAACTGGATGACGATCTGGCCCAGGATGTGGATGAAAAGTTCACAACCCTGGAGGCTCTTAAAAACAGCATCAGGGAACGGCTTACCTGGAATCTGGAACGAAAAGTGAAAGAAGTAACCGTAGACCATCTGCTGGCAAAAATCATGGACAGTACGCCGGTGGATGTCCCCGAATCTATGATTCAGACTGAACTGGAAAGCCGGTGGCAGGACCTTGCGCGGCAGTTAAAGGTAACGCCCGATGAACTTGAGAAAAAGACGGAGAAACCCGGCAGGTCCAAGAGTTTGCTTTTCGAGGGATGGAGGCCGGAGGTTGTCAGGGCCCTTCAGCTCAAGCTCATCGTGAACACGCTCATACAGAATCTGGGCATTGGTGCCGATGACAAGGATATTGAGAAGGAATTTGAAGTCCACTCCAGGGAGACCGGCGCATCGGTAGAAAAAATAGAAAAATATTATGAATCCGATCAGATGCGGGAGTATCTTAAAGAACAGATACGTGAACGAAAATTTTTAGACCTTTTATTGGCGGAAAATACGATTAAAAAGGGGCCCCATACGAAATACCTAGACCTGGTATCAAATAATGGGTAAATTGTATACATGACTGGAAAAATGAATTCCCTTGTACCGATTGTGGTTGAGCAGACCGGGGTTGGTGAACGCTCGTATGATATTTATTCCCGCCTTCTTAAAGATAGGATAGTTTTTCTGGATGGGGAGATCAACGACCTTACCGCAGACCTTGTAGTGGCTCAGATTCTCTTTTTGGACGGCCAGGATACCGAAAAGGACATCAACCTGTACATCAATTCTCCCGGAGGGTCGGTAACCGCCGGGCTTGCCATTTACGATACTATGCAGTACGTGAAATGCGAAGTTCAGACTATCTGTCTGGGTCAGGCAGCCAGTATGGCGGCGTTAATCCTCACGGCGGGTACGGAGGGGAAGCGGCTGGTGTTGCCCTCCTCCCGGGTGCTCATTCACCAGCCTTGGGGCGGTGCTCAGGGCCAGGCCCGGGACATAGGTATACAGGCTAAGGAGATTCTTCGCCTTAAAAAGGTGACTATTGATTATTTCGCCATACATACGGGTAAAAGCGCAGAAATTATTGCCCAGGACATGGAGCGGGATTTTTATATGCCCGCCGCCGAGGCGGTTGCCTACGGCGTGGCGGACAGGATACTTGTGAGGGAAAAAAATGGCTAAATTACGTAATGGTCCAGGCGGACTCGATCGGGCTTGTTCTTTCTGCGGTAAAAGCGCTGACATGGCGAGACGCCTTATAGCCGGAC
Organism: Treponema sp.; assembly: GCA_031278025.1. The sequence goes on along the minus strand of JAITLF010000121.1, from coordinate 4,725 downwards.
CTAACGATGTATTTATCTGCGATGAATGTGTGGAAGTATGCAGAAAAATTTTGGTCGAAGAAGATCACGACCCTTCTACCCGGTTTACCGGCGATATTCCCACACCCCGGGAAATCAAGTCCTATCTTGATATGTTCATCATAGGCCAGGATGACGCAAAAAAAGCCTTGTCTGTGGCGGTATACAACCACTACAAACGTATTGCCAATCCCGCCCGGGAAGCGGACGATGTGGAAATAGAAAAATCTAATGTACTCCTGGCCGGTCCCACGGGAACGGGAAAGACCCTCCTGGCCAAAACCCTGGCGAAGAAGCTCAAAGTCCCCTTTGCCATCGTGGATGCCACCACCCTGACCGAGGCGGGGTATGTGGGAGAGGATGTGGAAAATATCCTCCTCAAACTTATTCAGAACGCGGGGAGCAATGTCGCGGCAGCGGAACGGGGAATAGTCTACATTGATGAGATCGACAAGATAGCCCGGAAGGGGGAAAATGTCTCCATCACCCGCGACGTGTCCGGCGAAGGGGTACAACAGGCCCTCCTCAAGATCATTGAGGGTACCACCGCTTCGGTACCGCCCCAGGGTGGGCGGAAACATCCCAACCAGGAGATGATCCGCATCAATACCACGAATATTCTCTTTATCTGCGGCGGCGCCTTTGTAGGGCTGGACAAATTCATCGAAAAACGGGTGGTACAGCATCCTATGGGCTTTGGCGCGGACATTCGGGACAATAAGAACCGGAACCTCAAAGAATTATACGCCTCGCTTCATCCGGACGATCTTATCCACTTCGGTATGATCCCCGAATTTATAGGCCGTCTTCCTATCACTGTCTGCCTTGAAGAATTGAACAGGGACGACCTTAAGCGGATTATTACTGAGCCTAAGAACGCTATAGTCAAGCAATATCAGGCTTCTCTGTCCATAGACGACGTTAGGCTGGAATTCACTGATGGGGCCATTGACGCCATTGCGGATACGGCAATCAAACAGAAAACCGGTGCCCGGGGGCTGCGGGCCATTGTGGAACGACTTATGACGGATATCATGTTTGACATCCCATCCATGAAAGGTGAAAAGCGGGTGGTTATCACTCAGGATGTAGTAGAAAAATCCGATCCCCCTGAAATTCATTCGATTCAGAAGAGCGCATGAAATTCAACCGGGGTTCAAAACTCTTTAGAGTCTCAAAAATCCCGGGAATATCGTTATTTTCATCGGCCTTGAAAGACGAATCCCAAATTGAAGAATTGCCGCTGTTCCCCCTGCGGGAACTGGTCTTGTTTCCCCAGACAGTCATTCCCATGTTTGTTACCTACAAGTCGGGGATTGCCGCAGTAGACGCGGCCTTGACCCGGGGTGACTTTAGGCTCTTTGCCGTCTGCCTCAAACCCGCCGGGGATGACGATCTGTCCCTCGGCGTGGAGGGCGGAAGGTTCACGGAAGAAATGGCTAAGACGCAGCGAAAAGGATACAAAACCGACACTGGCAGATTCAGGCGGGGTGCCGGAGAGGGCGGGCCCGACAGGTCCGGCTTCTTCGGAGAAACCTACCCGGCAGGGACCCTGGTCCGCATCATCCAGCATCTGAAGCTTCCCGACAATACCTATCGCGTGGTATTTCAGGGTGAATACCGGGCGGCCGTCCTTTCTGTTACGGAACAGCAAGGGTATCAGACCGTCCGCATCAAACCTATAACCCGTACCGGTCCCGGAGATATAGGGGACCCCGCAATCACGGCCCTAACCCGGGCGGTGCAGGGATCCTTCGTTCACTACGCGGAATTCTCCAAAAAAGTAAGTACGGAAACCCTGACGGCGGTAGAAAAGACCGAAAGCCCCGAACGACTTGGGAATCTTATCGGAAATGCTATCACGGTCAAGCCTGAACAAAAGGTAGAACTTCTACGCATAGAAGATACTGCGGAACGGCTGGAAAAGCTTCTTGAAATGCTGGAAATGGAAAACGAAATCTTCGGTATACAGAAGAACATCAGCGGGAAAGTCAAAAACCGAATGGAAAAAAATCAACGGGAATACATCCTCCAGGAACAGCTCAAGGAAATTAACAAAGAACTGGGGACAGCCTCCGGGGCGGATGAATTCACCGACTTGGAGAAAGCTGTTATGGAGAAGAATCCCCCGGAGGAGATACTTCTTAAGGCCCGGAAGGAGATAGCGCGGGTCAGGAAACTCCAGCCTTTTTCCCCAGAGGCGGGGGTACACCGGGGTTATCTGGAATGGATAGCCGACCTTCCCTGGAGCGAATCCAGCGTGGATTCCGGGGATCTAACCCTGGCGGAACAGGTCCTCGACGAAGACCACTTCGATATGCGCAAGGCCAAAGAGCGTATTCTGGAGTTTATCGCCGTTAGGGAGCTTACCGCCCGGGGACAGGCATCGGCGGGGATCAAGGGTCCCATCCTCTGTTTTGTGGGTCCTCCGGGAACGGGGAAAACCAGCTTGGGCAAGTCAGTGGCCCGTGCCCTGGGGCGGCGTTTTATTAGGATTTCCCTGGGCGGTGTGCGGGACGAGGCGGAGATACGGGGGCACCGGAAAACCTATGTGGGCGCTCTTCCGGGTAAGATCATCCAGTCCATGCGCAAGGTGGGGACGGTAAACCCGGTGTTCCTGTTGGACGAAATTGACAAGCTGTCAAGTGATTTCCGGGGAGACCCGGCGTCGGCCCTTCTTGAAGTTCTGGACCCGGAACAGAATTCGACGTTTACCGATCACTATATGGAAGTTCCTTACGATTTGTCCAAAGTGCTTTTCATTGCTACCGCCAATTCCCTACATACCATCCCCTACCCCCTGCTGGACAGGATGGAGATCATCGAAATTCCCGGATACGGAGAGCGGGAAAAGCTTGCCATTGCCCGACATTTTCTTATCCCTAAGGAGCTTGAGGAGAACGGTCTGGGAAGTGCCAAAATCACCTTCGCGGAAGGGACTGTTTTGGAGATCATCAGGCATTGGACCATGGAATCTGGGGTCCGGGGGTTGGAACGGGAGATCGCCCGGTGCGTCAGGCGTATTGCCAGGGACGCGGTTCAAAAGGACTATGGGATGGACCCGGATAAGCCCATTACCTCCTACAAGAAGACAATACGCCGGGAAAGCCTGGAAAAACTTCTGGGCCGGCGTAAGTACAAGAACGACGTCGTGTATACTGAAGCCCGAATCGGCGTGTCCTACGGCTTGGCGTGGACCGAAACCGGCGGCACCATGTTGCCGGTAGAAACTATCGCATTTAAGGGAAACGGCGAACTCATCATGACCGGGAACCTGGGAGAAGTGATGAAGGAAAGCGCCCGCATCGCTCTCTCATATCTGCGGAGCATACAGCCCCGTTACGCTTTTACAATCAAGGACATAAGCAAGACGGATTTTCACATCCACGTTCCTGAAGGCGCCATCCCCAAAGACGGGCCTTCGGCGGGTATAACTTTGGCGGCATCCCTCTTGTCCACCCTCTGCGCCGCGCCTCCCAAACCGGCCGTCGCCATGACTGGGGAACTCACCCTGACCGGGCGTATCCTTGCCATAGGGGGGATCAAGGAAAAGATTCTGGCCGCCATCAGGAACGGTATGGAGCGGGTTCTTCTTCCCGCGGATAACCGAGAAGAGTGGGCGGAACTGGACAAGGAGATCACCGATTCCATCCGGGCTGATTTTGTGGAAACCGCCTGCGAAGCTTTTGACTTCCTCTTTGACGGGACTATCCATCATACTTCTGTTTCAAAAACAATTTCTCCAAAAAAACGACCTCCGGGACAGACAAGGCCAAATCCGGGTAATGACGGCAACCCACAAAACGGGTAGAATAACACCATGTATAGGGTGGCACCTTTCTTCTCCCTTATATAGTGTGTTCGCGGTCATTCCGCCCTACATTGCTATCCTGTTCCGAGAGCTGGGCTACCGTCTCTTCATGATAGGCATACTCCTGGGGGTCTTCGAGGGGCAGACTGTATAAAAACCCATTACCCTTTTGTATATATAGTGTTGGTTGCTTTTTTATGTGGTCTTACACCGCTATCTATAGCGGCATCATCTCGATTTTCTGAATTTTGACACAGTCTGGGGGCGGCATCCTGGGGCCCCTCATCTTCGGACATGTTGCGGACAAAATAGGCCGCTATAAACCTGGGTTGTCCATCACCAACGCGCTGATACTAATTGCCGCCCTGCCTCTGGCGCTGTTCAGGAACCCCGCCACTTCTGTCCTGTGTTCGTTCTGATTCTGGGTCTGGGGTTTCGGTCCGCATGCGTTTACCTAAATAGTTGGCAAAACAGTTCTCATCTGATAAACTGAGGGCATGAGAGAGGAAAACTATACATTCGAAGATATGGCGGCGATACTACCGGAGCACTGGAGAGGAAAAGCGAAGGAACTGGGCGCTTTACCGCGAGAACGGGAAATTAAAACACCGGAGGACCTTCTGAAACTCATTTTCGGTATTTGACCGCAGGAAAATCCTTTGGAAATACCAGTGCGCTGTTACACATGAGCGAGAGCTATCACCTGACCAGGAAGGCTCTATATACCCGGCTGTGTAATAGGGTGGCCGGACTCGAAGAGTCCGCTGGTTGAGATGGCTGTGCGAGAATCTATGCCGGGAGAGCCAGATGCTGGTAGAAAGGCCGGGATGGCTGGAGGGGAAGGCGGTATATCTGGTAGATGCCAGCGATGAATCGGTGTACGGCAGTTCAAAAAC
>JAITLF010000237.1 GCA_031278025.1 Treponema sp. | reverse complement strand
CGGAATCGGCGCCTATGCCGCGGCTATCCTGTCCACCCGGCTGGGGATAGGTTTTCCCTTCACCTTCATTGCCGCCATGCTTGTTGCGGCGGCGGCGGGAGTTTTATTGGGGCTTCCTTCTCTCCGCATCCAGGGCCGTTACCTGGCCATCATCACCCTGGGATTTTGCGAGATTGCGCGGATCATCGAACTTAATTGGATGAGCCTGACCAGGGGGCCCCTGGGGATTCCCAATATTCCGGGGTTCGTGATTCTGGGGATCAAACTCAAACCAATACCGCGTTACTTTATTGCCCTCGGTATGGTGGTTTTTACGATCTATGTGATCCACTCAATAATGAATTCCCGTTTTGGCCGGGCGGTTTCCGCCATCAGGGACGATCCGGTGGCGGCCGAAGCCATAGGAGTCCCGGTGTTCCGTTACAAGCTGCTCATCTTTTCCATCTCCTCCGCCTTTGCCGGTCTTGCCGGCGCCTTCTATGCCCATCATATTTCTTTCATCGCCCCGCAGAATTTTTCTTTTGATCAGTCGATTCTCTATCTGGGCATGATTATCCTGGGAGGCATGGGGAGTATACCGGGGAGTATCATCGGCGCCCTGGTGCTGACCATAATCCCCGAAATGATGCGGGGCCTCATGGAATACCGGCTCATCATCTATGGCCTCGTGATTGTGATCATGCTGATAATCAGGCCCTCGGGACTATGCGGCGGTTTTAATCTCAAGCATATAGCCCAGCGCTGCAGATTCGCGGCGGCCGGGGCAAGGGAAACCCATGGCTGAACCCATCCTCAGTACCGCAAAAATCGTGATGAAGTTTGGGGGCCTTGTTTCGGTTAACAACATGGGCTTCGATCTTTATAAGCATGAGATTGTGGGGATCATAGGGCCCAACGGCGCAGGTAAGACCACTTTTTTTAACGTGCTTACGGGAATCTATAAGCCCGCTTCGGGAACCGTCTGTTACCACGGCAGGGATATTACCGGAAAAAGGCTCTACGAAATCAGCGCCCTGGGGCTCGCCAGGACTTTTCAGAACATACGCCTCTTTCCTCACATGACAGTCCTTGAGACGATCATGCTGGGTATGCATACCAGAACCAAATCCGGCCTCCTTGACGCTCTGTTGAAAACGTCAAGATTCCGAAAGGCCGAAAAGGAATCGGAAGCAAAAGCCCTGGAACTTTTGGAGATTACAGGCTTGGATAAGTACCGCTACGAATACGGCACGAGCCTTCCGTACGGGATGCAGAGGCGGCTTGAAATAGCCAGGGCCATGGCGTCACAGCCGGAGATTCTGCTTCTCGACGAGCCCGCGGCGGGCATGAACGAACATGAAACCGCGGATCTTTCCGCTTTTATCAAGAAGCTGCGGGACATGGGGTACACGATTATCCTGATTGAACATGATATGCGCCTGGTGATGAATATTTGCGACCGCCTCTATGTCCTTGATCACGGCGTCATGATAGCCCAGGGGAAGCCGGAGGAGATCAGCGTCAACCCCCAGGTCATCGAGGTATACCTCGGGAAGGAGGAATAAATAGTTGGCAGCGTTACTTGAGGTAGAGGATCTGTCCGTCAACTACGGGGTAATCAAAGCCGTGAGAGGCATAAGCTTCAGGGTGGAGAAAGGCGAGCTTGTAACCCTTATCGGGGCCAACGGCGCCGGTAAAAGTACCACCATGCGGACTATAGCGGGACTCATCAAGCCCCAGTCGGGAAAAATAATTTTTGACGGAAGGAATATTACCGGCGCATCTTCCCATGTGATAGTCAGGCTGGGCATATCCCTTAGTCCCGAAGGCCGGCAGGTCTTTCCCAGAATGAGCGTGGGGGCCAACCTGGAGATGGGCGCTTTCTGTGCGGACCGGGGAACCCTCAGGCGGGGGCTGGATCAGGCTTACAGCCTTTTCCCGGTGCTTGCCGAAAGAAGGCGGCAGATGGCCGGAACCCTCTCGGGGGGTGAGCAGCAAATGCTGGCGGTCGCCCGGGCCCTCATGTCGGAGCCCAAGCTCCTCATGCTGGATGAACCGTCTCTGGGCCTGTCGCCCATACTGGTGCGTGAGATTTTTGAACTTTTAAAGCGTATCCGGAGCATGGGAACCACCATATTGCTGGTGGAGCAAAACGCCAGAATGGCGCTGAAAATATCCAACCGGGGCTACGGTCTTGAAACGGGGGAGATCGTTTTTTCCGATACCGGAGAAAAACTTCTGATAAGCCCCCGGGTGGCCGAAGCGTATCTGGCTACATCCGGAAGCGTAAAGAAATTAACAACCGCGGCCGTACCCGGCGGTTCTCCCGCGAAAGCGGAGGCTCTTGAGTATTAAACCCCTCAGTATACGAAATACGAACAATACTGTTCATATTTAAGGAGGATTATGATGGAATTTCACAATACCCCAAAGCTAACCGATGAGGTTACAACAGCCCTCAGAACCCAATGCGCCAAGCGGGCCTGTACCATGGCGCTGATGCTGGACGAGGCTAAGGCTGCCGGAGCCCGGGGGACGGAATACGCCCGCAGGGCCGTATACAAGTACGGCCGCTTTGGCGGCCAGGATATCAAAAGAAAGATGAAGAACCCCGGTGACCTTGAGGAATTTGCCGAATATTTCGGCGTTGGGCTGGACGTGAATATCTACGAAATGGAACGGTTGATCCAGGACGAAAAGAGACTCTATATTGATTTTCATTACTGTCCCTATGTGGCCGAATGGCTCAGGATTGACAGGAACCATGAAGAAATCGGGGAACTCTGTGAAATCGCCATGGAAGGGGATCGGGCCATCGGGGATACCTTTGACGCCTTTACGTTTACCCTGGGGGAAACAATAGCCAAAGGCGGCAGGATTTGCCGGATACGGTTCGATAAAAAATAATTCTTTCCGGCTGTTAGCCGGTTGATAATTTTTTTAAGGAGTCTTACATGAAAAGACAGAATATTTGTATTACCGCCATGACATTGGCGGCCCTGATCCTGCCTGCCGCGCTTTTTGCCGGCGGCGGTAAAGAAACGGCGGGCAGTTCCGGCCCCGTCTACTTTGCCTGGGCTGGCCCTCTTACCGGGAACAGCAAGCAGTACGGGGATACGGAGAAGGCGGCGGTTGAGATTGCCCTGGAAGACATCAGGGCCGCCGGAGGCATCCTGGGAGGCCGGGAGATCCTGGTTGATTATTATGATGACAAGAACGATGCCACCGAAGCGGTAAATATCGCCAACAAAATCATCGGCGCGGGAAAATACTCGGCCATCATCGGGCATTTTTCTTCTACCCCCGCCATGACCGCGGCGCCCATTTACAACGACGGGGAACTGTTAATGTATTCACCCACCGCATCGCACGCCGATTTTTCCGCCCTGGGCGACTACATCTTCCGTAATACCGCGACCCAGGCCCTGGAAACCGCCGCCTACGCGGATTACGTGTATAACAAGCTGGGCATCAGATCCGTCGCCATTCTCAACGTAAACGACGACTGGGGTAACAACATCGCCAAGATCTTTACCGAGACTTTTGAAAAACTGGGGGGCAGGATTATTATGACCGAGAATTTTATTCCCAACCAGACCAAGGATTTTACCCCCATGATTGCCAAGGTTAAGCAGGCGAATCCCGAGGCTTTTTTCCCTGTATGCTATTATTCCGAATCCGCCCAGATCCTTATCCAGATGGATTCCCTGAACTATAAACCCA
>JAITLF010000014.1 GCA_031278025.1 Treponema sp. | reverse complement strand
GGGGCTTACCCGGCAATTCGGTACGGCGGTGATCCTCATCACCCATTCCCTGGGAGTGGTGGCGGGGATGTGCGATACCATCTATGTAATGTACGCCGGCAGGATCGTGGAACGGGGCTTTACGGCGGATATTTTTGAGAACCCCCGGCATCCCTATACCCGCGGGCTTATCAAGTCGGTACCCCGGCTGGACCTTCCCAATTCCGAGCGGCTTTTTTCCATCCCCGGCCAGCCGCCGAACGTGATAGACCTCCCCTCCTGCTGCCCCTTCTTCCCCCGCTGTTCCGAGGTTCAGGAGATCTGTAAGACCGGTTACCCGGAAGAGGCCGGTTACGGGAACAGCCACTGGGCAAGCTGTTGGAGGAACCTATGAAGGATTTACTGGAAGTTACGGACCTGTGCATGTATTTTCCCGCGGAAACCCGGGGCTTTTTCAATACGGAAAAACGGTTTATCTACGCGGTTGACGGCGTTTCTTTTTCCCTTAAAACGGGCGAAACCCTGGGCCTTGTGGGGGAATCGGGCTGCGGAAAATCGACGGTGGTCCGCGCCCTTTCCAGGCTCCACACCCCTACATCGGGGAATGTGTACCTCAACGGGAAGAATCTCTCCACCATGAACAGGCGGCAGCTGCTGGAAGCCCGGCGGAACATGCAGCTCGTCTTCCAGAACCCCTACGCCTCCCTTAATCCCCGTATGACTACCGGGGACATCATCGCGGAACCCATGCGCATCTACAAAAAACTGAAACTGCTGGACACAAGCGAACATGAAATTGAGGCCCGCGTCGAAAAGCTGATGGACCTGGTAGGGCTTCTCCCGTTTTACAAGAACCGCTACCCTCACGAATTTTCCGGGGGGCAGCGGCAGCGTATCGGTATAGCCCGGTCCCTTGCCCTTAACCCCCAGCTGGTACTTGCGGATGAACCCGTATCCGCCCTTGATGTTTCAATTCAGGCCCAGATACTGAACCTCTTTAAGGACATTCAGAAGGAAATAGGGCTGTCCTATCTTTTCATCGCCCACGACCTCGCGGTTATCAAGTACATATCGGACCGGATCGCGGTTATGTACCTGGGAAAAATCGTGGAGATCAGCGATTACCGCGATCTTTACCGCAACCCGGTTCACCCCTATACCCAGGCGCTCCTGTCCTCGGCGCCCATACCGGACCCCAAAATTGAGGCGAAGCGGCAGCGGATTATCCTTACCGGGGACGTGCCGTCCCCAAACGTACGCCGCCCCGGATGTTCTTTCTACGACCGCTGCCCCCGCCGGATGGATGCCTGCAAGACCAGCCTGCCTGAGCTGAAGCCGGTCTCCGCGGAAAAGAGCGATCACAAGGCCGCGTGTTTTCTCCAGCAAAACTGACCCTTTGAAACGGCCCGGCGGTACCGGGAGCCTGGCGCCGCCCGCCGGGCCGGATGCCCCATTCGGCGGGCGGAAGGGGGTATTCAGCCTCACAAACGCTCCCGTCCCGCAGGGTTCTTTATTGTTTCCCCGTTCCGTAACGTGCCGGCCGCCCGCAGCTTCCCCCTCCTCATTGCCAAAGGTATACTGAGGCATGCGTGTTATTGCAGACCTGCACATTCATTCCCGGTTTTCCCGTGCTACGGGAAAGAAGCTGACCCCTGTGTATCTGGACCGGTGGGCCCGGATCAAGGGGATAAACCTGTTGGGCGCGGGGGATTGCACCCATCCCCTGTGGCTGGCGGAACTGAGGGATCGCCTTGAGGAGCGCGAACCGGGGCTGTACGCCCTAAAGGAGCCGGTACGGGCGGAATTCGACCGGGGGCCCGCCCTGGCCGAAGGGCTCCCCACGCCGGCGGGGGATGTTCCCCGGTTTGTTCTTACCGGGGAGGTCAGCACGGTTTACAAACAGGGGGCGGCTGTCCGGAAGGTGCATCACCTTATCATCCTGCCCGATTTCACGGCAGCGGCTTCTTTTCAAGCCCGGCTGGAACGGGCGGGCGGCAACATTCGTTCCGACGGGCGGCCCATCCTGGGAATGGATTCCCGGGACCTCCTGGCCATGCTCCTGGATACGGACGAAAGGGCCGCGCTCATCCCCGCCCATATCTGGACCCCCTGGTTTTCCGCCCTGGGCGCGCAGTCGGGCTTTGATTCCCTGGACGAATGTTACGGCGATCTGGTCTCCCGCATTCCGGCAGTGGAAACCGGGCTTTCCTCCAACCCGCCGATGAACTGGGCCCTTGCCGCCCTGGACCGGTTCGCCATCATTTCCAATTCCGACGCCCATTCCCCGGAAAAACTGGGCCGGGAAGCCACGGTTTTCGATATGAACCTGGATTATCCTTCGTTGCAGGACGCCCTGTGGTCTGCCGGTCCGGCGCCTGCCGCTTCCGGGGCAGGGGGCGCCGGAAACCGTATCGCCGGAACCATCGAATTTTTTCCCCAGGAAGGGAAGTACCACTACGACGGCCACCGCAAGTGCGGCTTTTTTTGTACCCCCCAGGAAGCGGCGGCCTCCGGCGGCATCTGCCCGGTATGCGGGAGGCCGCTGACCAGGGGCGTGATGGGCCGGGTCCTGGAACTGGCCGACCGCCCGGTGGACGAGACGGCCCCCTGCCCGCCCCCGGACGGGGCCGCCGAGTTCAGGCCCGCCGTCCGGGGGCCCGCCAACCGGCGGCCTTACCGATCCCTCATCCCGTTGCCGGAACTGCTGGGGGAGATCCTGGAAACCGGCGTGGCTTCCAGGAAGGTGAAGGCCGCTTATGCCGGATTGATAGAAAAGGCGGGGAGCGAATTCGCCATCCTGCTGGACATGGATGCGCGGGACATTGCCGGGCTTACGTGGCCCGGCCTTTCGGGGGAACTCCTGGCCGCCGCCGTTACCCGGATGCGCCGCGGCGACGTGTCAGTTACTCCCGGTTACGACGGGGAATACGGGATAATCCGGGCTTTTCCGCCCGGCTGGAAGCCCGTCCTTTCGGGAGGGCCGGATCTCTTCGGCCTCCCTGCGGATTTTGGGCCGCCGCCTGCTGATTCCGGAGGGCGGACACGGGGAGCGGTTTCTGAAGGAAAAAAGCGCGGCGGAACGGCGGCGGCCCCCCGGCCCCGGGGTCAGGCGGTTCCGGCGGCGCGGGCCGGGGCTGCCCCGGCTTTCACCCTTGACCGGGACCAGGAAGCGGCGGTTTCCTACGGCGGGCGCTACGCCGCCATCGTCGCCGGGCCGGGTACGGGGAAGACTGCGGCGGTTACCGCCAGGATAGCCCGACTCATCCACGAGGGCCGGGACCCCGCATCTATTCTGGCCCTCAGCTTTACCGTGAAGGCTGCGGGGGAGCTTCGGGAGCGTATCGCCCGGACGGTCCCGGGGGGCGCCGCCGCCGCCGTAACCGCCGCTACCTTCCATTCCCTGTGCTGCTCCCTGCTGCGGGAACAGCCGCCGGATGCGGGTACGCCTGAGGGTTTTACCGTATTGAGCGAATCCGAGCGGGACCGGATTTTGGAGGAGATCCTCCAGGCCGCGCCGGGGAAACCGGGGATGCGGCCCCAGGGTCTGGGGAAGTACATCGAAACCCGGAAGCGGTTCCTGCTCCTGCCGGGGGAAACCGCACCCCGGCCGGGCGGCCGCAGGGCCGGTTCCGCCCCTCCCTTCCTGGCATCGGTGCCGGAGTTGGCGGGAACCTTTGGCCTTGAGACGGCCAACGCGGAAGCCGAGGCCCTCTACGGCCGTTACCACGCGCGGCTCCGGGAAGATGCCCTGCTGGACTTTGACGACCTTATTGCGGGAACCGTACGGCTTCTGGCGGGAAACCCCGCCCTCCTTTCGAAGTACCGGGGCCGGTACCGCTGTATCCTGGTGGACGAGTATCAGGACGTGAACTTCGCCCAGTATGTCCTGGTACGCCTCCTGGCCCCCAACGACCAGGAGGCCGGCGGGGGAGCGCCGCTTTTTGAACTCCGGGTCATCGGGGACCCCAACCAGGCGATCTACGGGTTCCGGGGGGCGGACAAGCGGTTCCTGGACCGGTTTGCGCAGGATTACCCCGGCGCGGAGACCTTTTATCTGTCCCGGAGTTTCCGCTGCGGCGGCCCCATCATCAACGCTGCGGGACGGCTGACCGGCGCCCGCCTGGTGGGGACGGAACAGGCGGTGAGCCTGTTCCGGGCCGAATACCCGACGGAAAAGTCCGAGGCCGAAGGCATAGCCCGGCGCATAGCCCGGCTTATCGGGGGAACGAGCTTTTTCGCCCTGGACAGCCGCGTGGCGGGACACGGTACGGACGGGGCGGAGAAAACGCCGGGGGCGGGACTCACGAGTCTTGGGGAGTGCGCGATCCTGGTGCGGACTGCGGCGCTGGCGTCTCCCATTGTCAAAGCCCTCAAGGACCACGGGCTTCCCTTCGAGCTTACCGGGGAGCGGCCCTGGTGGGAGGAGGAGCCGGTCAAGACGGTACTCGGCAGGCTGCGGGAGCGGCAGGCCCCGCTTACCGGGCAGTCCCCGGCAGAGGCGGTACAACAGGCGTGGGAAGACGCGGAAAAGGACGGCGCCCTGAAAGCGGCGGTAAAAGGACGCGGGAAACGGGAAAAGACCGAAGACGGGGCGCGGTATGCCGAACGGCTCCGCACCCTGGCGGGGATGTACGGAAGCCTTGGGGAATTTCTGGATGTTCTGGCGGTCAGCGGCAACGGGGACGGCGGTCCTGATGAACCGGTAAAGCGGGAGGCTGTGCGGGTCATGACCATTCACGCTTCCAAGGGGCTGGAGTTCGATCATGTGTTTACCGCCGGCCTTGAAGAAGGAATCCTGCCCTTTACCCTTTACGGCGGCGAAACCGCCGGAGGCGGGGCGGCGGACCGGATAGCGGAAGAAAAGCGGCTTCTCTACGTAGCCATGACCAGGGCGCGGCAGGGGCTGTACCTGTCCTGGGCGCGTACACGCATGCTGGGAGGGAGGAAATTGGAGGCCGGCCCAAGCAGGTTCCTTGAAAACCTGGAGGAACTTGTTCCCCTCTCCCGTGAAGAAAACCGGAAACCCCGGGATCTTCAGGGCCGGTTGTTTTAGAGGCTGTTCCAAAACCCGCGCCGGCGTTCCGCACGCCGGCGCGGGTTTTGGAACAGCCTCTTAGCGGTGTACTATACGGGACCGTCGCTTCGAGCCGCCGGTTTTTCTTAATCAGCATACGGCCCCTTCCAGGCCTGGCCCTTGTACAGATAGACCCCGGCTTTGGCGCCCTGATCCTGATAGTGGTTGTAGAACGATGCGCCGTGGATTCCCATGGAAGTATCGCTCTCAATGGCAACATTGGCGCCGATTTCTATGGACCTTAGCTCGTTTCCGAAAAACGCTCCCGCTCCCACGGATGTTACCGAAGCCGGAAGGAAAAGACCCGTCAGACGGTTGCCGTCAAAGGCATAATCGCCTATGGATTTAAGGCCGCTTCCTAAACTGATTGTTTCCAGAGCGGCGTCCTGAAACGCCAATTTGCCGATGGATGTTACCGTATCAGGAATGGTGATATTCGTAATATACGTCCGGGCAAACGCCTTATTCCCGATGGCTTTTAACTGGGAAGGCAGGGTTATGCTGTCAAAATAACGGTTGGCAAAGACCCCTTCCCCAATAGCCGTAACCGCTTTGCCGTCCAGTTTGTCGGGGATCGTGAGCGCCCCCATATAATTTTCGTCATAGGGAGCGTATTGGGTGATGATCACCCCGCCGGTATCGGAATGATCGGCGTATTGATAGGGAACATAATTCGGATCGTCCTGCCACCAGGCGTAGAACAATACATCCTCATAGCCTATATATATCGCGTCCCCGGCCTGAAATATGTTGTTACTCCCGATCTGCCGCCATCCCCCAAAAGGCAGGGTTCCCCGTTTCAGCCCTTCCGGCTTAGCAAGCACGGTTGCTTTATCCCCGGGGGAATAGGCTGCGGGATCCACCGGCGGGGATCCCTCGGTATGACGATTTCCCTCATAATAGACACGATAGATTCTATCCGCAACATCACCAAACGAGGCATCATAAAGCGGGCAGCCTAAAAGCAGAGGAAGCAGGAACAGCAGGATCATACCCGCAGTCCGCCATACTCCCGTCCCGTGGCGCGCCGGGTTTTTCTTTTTAATCATTTTAATCGTAATCTTACTCTTACTCATCTTTCGTTCCTCCTGAAAATCACCCGCCCACAGACCTTGTCAGCACCTCAAGCAGATCTGTCTTTTCGGGTTTAATGACGCCGTTAGCGATGTGTTTGGCGTGAATCGCGGTCTCCGCGTAGTGTTCGATTTCGGCGGCAGAGAGTTTTTCCCGGTCTCCCAAAAGTTCGTCTATGGCGGCGTCAAATTCGGCAAGGTTTCTCATACCCAGTGCGTCAAGTATCTCGCCGACACGGTTTGTACCGGCGGCTTTCTCCTTCCCGTGAACAAACCTGAGATACGCGCCGAGGAGGAGGGCATTGGCCCTGCCGTGATCCACCTTCTTGAAATAGGTGAGGGAATAACCCATAGCGTGAACCGCCAGCGTTCCCGTGTTGGCGATAACCATACCATCCAGGGTTGCGGCAAAAAGCAGCTTCTTCCGGACCGCGGGATCATCGAAGCTGCGGGACTTGAGGGCGGGAAGGCATTCGGCAAAAAGCCGGATGCCCCTTTGCGCGGCGGCCTCCGTAAAGGCCGAGGCGCGTACCCCCAGCGAACCTTCTACCGCATGGGAGAGGGCATCCAGGGCCGTGTTAATCATGGTATTCCATCTCAAACTCGAAAGATACCGGTGGTCCAGGAAGGCGACGCGGGGAAAGAGCAGGGGCGAGGAGAGAGAGGATTTTGATTGAATGGCGTCGTTGGTAAGCAGCGCGTATTGGGTTACCTCCGAGCCGGTCCCGGCGGTGGTGGGGACGGCGGCCACGGGCAGGGCTTTGTCAAAAGGCGTTGTAAACAGGGCGCCGGAGGGCAGGGGGTTCACCGCAACTGCCGCCGCCGCCTTGCCCACATCCTTAGGAGAGCCGCCCCCCAGGGCAATGACAAAATCACAGGCCGCGCGCCGGGCCACCCCGGCAGCGTCAAAGGCGCAGGCTATCGTCGGGTTTGGCATCACCCGATCAAAGAGGGTATATGCCTGGCCGTTGGCTTCCAGGGCTTTTACCACGTCGTCGCAGGAGCCGTTTTTTTTGGCCGAAGTCCGTCCGGTAACAATCAGGGCCTTATTCCCCAGTTCCTTAAAAAGCGAGCGGTTCTCAAAAATACCGTTTTCGCCCCCCACTACTTTCGTGGGCATGTAATAATTCATCATACCATTCCATCCGCCGTGTTACGCGCTTCATCCATGCCCGCCATCTCTTCGGGGAGCTGCTCCGCCGTACTAATAAGCGGCGGCGTCACCAGGATCATGTTCGCATAAGAATAGGTCATAAAGCCCCGTTTTACAAGTTCCCTGTTTATTCGCCCCAGGGCGAGCGCATTAAAAAAGAATACCCCCGCCGGGGCTCCGGTGTTGCCGGCCCCGGTTTTTCGATCAGAAACCCGGGTTTGTGCAGCGCAAAAACACTTTTCCGCAGCGCAAAAACATTTTTCCGCAGCGCAAAAACACTTTTCCGTAGCGCAAAAACACTTTTGTGCAGCGCAAAAACACTTTTGTGCAGCGCAAAAACACTTTTGTGCAGCGCAAAAACACTTTTGTGCAGCGCAAAAACATTTTTTCGGCGCAAAAACCCAGGTTTACACGCCGTAACCCTGGGTTTACACACCGCAGGCCCCGCCGCCGTCAGTTGCCGGTAGTACCGCCGGTACCGCCGCCAGAAACCGCGCCGGACATCATGATGAAGTCTGGCAAGGCGTCGCGGCCGCCGGCGGCGGTAAGGGAACCTGTGGCGGCTGCTCCCTAAGAATGTTTAATGCGCTCGCCCTGTTATTCGCCCAGATAAACGCATAGAAATGTCCGATTCTCGCATAATGGCGCATACGGAAAGAGGGAGGGGGAATATGGCGAAAAGCGTCAAAATACAGGAAATCCGGGAAATGATGGCTGAATAAGGGGTAACCTGTATGGAGAACATCGACATTGAGTCGTTGCGGATATTCGAGAGGTATTTGAATCGCTGGAAGACAAGCGGTTTGAGCCGTATGTGGCGCATTTTCTGTCGGATATCGTGATGGTCACCCTGATAGGAGTATTGGCAACCGCGGATGAATGGAGCCGGATAGCGGCCTTCGTTGCGGCGGAAGCGGAATGGCTGGGAACCTTTCTCACATTGCCGAAGGTGAACGCGGCAGCGAATACAGGCCGTCTAGAAATTACACATAGCGAAACAGCCTTACATTTACATTGCCGGGAAAGGCCCGGAATATGCGGGTAGTTTCGGATTCCAGGCCGTTCTTTACTTCTTGCGGTCTTTTCCCGGGCTTTGTATCGGATAGTTGGCCGTCAGAACC
>JAITLF010000230.1 GCA_031278025.1 Treponema sp. | reverse complement strand
ATTCCTTTATATATCGCTTCGGTGAGTTTTTTCAAGCTTTCCTCGGAGTTTAAAATTTCGGCGTCGGCGGGGTTGGTGATAAAGCCGAGTTCCACCAGTACCGATGGCATACGGGCGTTACGGACCACGAACCACTCCTCGGCCTTGAGTCCCCGCGCCGGAAGCGAACGGCCCATGGCTTCGCCGATGCGCCGGTTAATGGCCTGGGCTATCATGATACTCTCGTTGGTGAATTCCTCCTGAAGCATATCGTTTATGATGGGGATGATCTCGGCGCTGTCCCGGAATTTTTCCCGGTCGATGAGGTCCCGGCGGTAATCCGGGCTGAGATACCAGACTTCGTAGCCTCGCGCGTGACGGTTCATCGAGGCGTTGGCGTGAATCGAAACGTAGAGGATGGCCTCGTTGTCTTTGAGGGGGACCGAATTGGCCAGGAGTACCCGTTCTTCAAGGGTGGGATAGGTGTCCCGGTCCCTGGTGAGGAGGACCCGCTTGTCGGGATAGGCGGCCTTGAGCCGGGAGTACAGGTACAGCGAAGATCTGAGGGTGATGTCCTTTTCCGACAGTTTCAGGGTTTTTCCGTTGATTGTGTGGGTTCCCTGGGCGCCGGGGTCCTTGCCCCCATGACCGGGATCTACCACTATGGCGGCGATGCGGTAACGGAACTGCTCGTTCAGGATCGAGTTGTCGAAGGCCCGTTTGAGGGCCGTCACGAAGGATTCGGGAAAACGGAGGAGGCCGTTTTCCAGCCAGGGCGCGGAAAGGGTGAGGATCTCCCGGGAATCAAAGATGACGGGGAGCTGCTCGCCGGGATAGCCGGCGCTGAAAGAGGCGTGGTGGCCGGAAAGGGAAATGTTCCCGGTCCTGAAGAGGGGATCCCAGTAGAAAGCGGGGCCGGCCCCAAGATTACTCATGGCCTCGTCCAGGGAGAGTGCCCCTTCCGCCCGTTCCATCTGACCGGGGGAATGAAGCCCCTGCTGGAGGCCGTTGCCGGACTTTGCGCCGCTGCCGGGCGCTGCACCGCTACCGGACTGGAGGCCGCTGCCGGGTTTTGCGCCGGCGGGGGCCGGGGGGGCGGCGTTTGCGGAAGGGGCGGGGCCGTCAAGCGGCGGGAGGAGGTTTTCTTCGATGTCGCTTTCGTCGTCATCGGCGGCGGCGTAGGCTTCTCCATCGTCACCGTAGGCCGCCCCGTCTTCGCCCTCAAAATCGCCGGGTAACGAGGAATCCGCCTCCCGGCCCACCCCCTGTTGGAGGCCGTTGACGGAATTTCCCGCCTGGACGAAGACGGGGCGGAACTGCGGGAGCAGGATCAGGAGGAGGATCAGCGCGGGCTTGAGCGGGCGGGTTTTAATATTGTCAACCATTGCCGGCCTCCTCCGCGTCTTTTCCCGCCCCGGAAACGCCGGGTTTTCCGCCGCACAGGAGGTCCGCGACGTAGGCGGCCCCCTGGTAACCGCCCCGGATCAGGGCGACCCAGAAACGGCGCCCCAAAAGGCGGACGTCCGCCGCAGCCCGGTCCGGGAACGCCACGGGCAGGGAAAGGCCGGTAAGGGCGCGCACGGCCTCGAGGCTTTCCTCCACGCCGCGGCCCGCGTGGTCCTTTAGGCCTGATTCGGTAAAGGCCGGGAACGGGACAAGGGCGGGTTCCGGCGCGATCCCTGTGCCGGGGGGAACTTCCGCACGGACGGCCGGATCGGGGAGGCGGGCCAGGGCGGCAATGACGGCGGGGCTTACGGAAAAGGCGTCGGGCGGCCAGACACCGCCGCCTGAAGCCGGTTCCGCGTCCAGAAAGGCGGCGGTCGCCTCGTCGGGCGCTTCCAGGCGGATGAGGACGGCCCTGGCCGCAGAATCGGCGGCGTCCATGGCGCTTTTTCTGCCGGGCGCGGCGGCAAGGACATTGCCGCATTTGGAGACGTTATTTTCGGGGAAAATGACCCGGCCGCCTTCTTCGGCGCGCAGGAAGATGTCTTTTACATAGGGGGCCGCCTTTGCGTTACGGAGACCGCGGATGGAACGGACCCTGCCGGGGATGGAGATAAAAGCCCGTTCGGCGCAGGTCCAGGAACGGGTCACGTCAAGGCAGTCCGGCCTTTGGCCGATGGCGGCCTGGATCGCGCCCCTTGTTACCTCGACCCCCGAGGCGTAGGGGTAGGTCCAGCCGGACATATAGCCTCCGGAAAGCCGGGCGGCAATTTCGCCGATCATGGGCCCCCGTGAGCAGAGTTTTACGTCGCCCTTGGCCGCGCCCACGGCGTTCTTGTCCAAAAGCCCCAGGGCCTTCACCCCTTCGATAAAAACAGCAAGCAGGGATGCGGCCTCTTTTTCGTCCAGGTTCGTGGGCATGGTGTGGCCCATCTCGATAAAATAGGGGGGGAAGTAAATGTGCCGGTCCGCGAGGCCGCAGATGGTGATCTCGCCGTGGTAGACCAGGGCGTCTACGGAAAATTCCGGGCCGTCCATGTATTCTTCCACGATTGCGCGGCCGGAACGGGAAAATTTGACCGCTTCGCCCAGGGCCGGGGCAAGGTCCCGGCGGCTGTCAACCCTGCGGCAGCCCCGGCCCCCCATATTGTCTACGGGCTTGACCACGGCGGGAAAATCGAACGGAAAGGCAGACGCCTCCGGCGGCATTTCGCTTAAAGTGAGGAATTCCGGGGAGGGAACGCCCGCCGCCCTGAAACGGAGGCGCATACGGCCCTTGTCCGAGGCGTCAAGGGCCGTTTCGTAGGGAATGCCCGGAAGGCCAAGCCGTTCGGCAACCCAGGCGGCGGTGGCCGAAAAGTCCGTTCCGGCGGTCATGATGCCGGCAAGCCTCCCGCCGGCCTTGAGATCGCGGGCCAGGGCCTCGACGCCCTCCTTGTCCTTGAGGTCTATGCGCTCAAACCGGTCCGCGAAAGGCGCGCACGGCGCCCCGCTGTCGCCGTCGGCCACTATGGTTTCCAGGCCCATCTCTTTGGCGATGCTTATGGCGGGCCCCTGCATGGTTCCCGCTCCCAGGATAATCAACTGTTTCCGGCGCTCCTCTTGCCGGAGGCCGCTTGTTATGTTCTTCATTCAGGCGCCCGCCCTTTTTACCGCGTAAACTTCGAAGGTGTCTCCCCAGCCCAATATCTGACTTATCCGGTAACAAAACCGGTAGAGGGGCCCCCGTTTGCCCTTCAAAAGGCCGCCGATCACGGGGAAACGCTCGGGGTGGTGGCCGGTAATCACGGTTTTCCGTACCTCAAAGCCGAAACGGTCCAGAATCCGCGAAACCCGGCGGGGATCCCAGACGGTCCAGTGGTCATCCGGGCTTGCCCTGAGGAATTCCACGGGGGATTTACGGCCGGAAATGCCGGAAAACGACGGTGTGGAACAGGCGAGAACCCCGCCGGGCCGCAGCAGCCGGTGAATTTCGGCGAGCGCCTTCCGGGGATCCCGGAGATGCTCGATCACGTACCAGAGGGTTACGACGGAAAAGCCCTGTCCCCGGCTGAGTTCCCCGCGCGGTTGGTCCGGAAAGAAGCCCCGGCTTGCGGGGATGCGCAGCTTGTCCCGCACATAGGCCACGGCTTCCGCCGCGGGGTCGATGCCGGCCGGTTCAAACCCGGCCTCCGCGGCCGCGGCCAAAAACGGGCCGAACGCGCAGCCTATGTCGAGGAGGCGTTCCGGTGAAAGGCGGGAACCGTCCCCCTGTTTCGGGAGCATACGCCTGATCCGGCGGAGGCGGGCCGTTCCGGTCTTTTTCAGGTTGGGAAAATCCTCAAGGTAAGTCTTGCCGTACTGTTTCCTGTACGAATCAAAAAAATAACCGGCCTCGTATTCAACAGGAGGCGGCGCGGCCCGTTCCAGGTACACCAGGGAACAGCGGCGGCAGCGGCGGTAGGTCCGTTCGGGGAAGCGGCCCAGCACCGGGTCTTCAAGCCGGTCGTTCCGGCCGCAGACCGGGCAGCCGGAAGGCAGGATCGGCTCAAATTGACCGATGAGGCCGCCCAGGGACCGGGGCTGCCCCTCGTTCGAACCGTTTGAATCGTCCAAAAGATAGCGCCGGGCCAGTTCCCGGCAACGGATGTTAATGTCCCGGAAAAAATTAGAACCGAGAAGTGCGGAGTGGGGAGTTTTAGAAGCTGGAGGGGAGAAGGGAGGAGTTGTGGAACCATTAACCACTCCTAACTCCTCACTCCCCACTCCTAACTCATAGATAAGAGTGCGGAGTTTCCGGCAGGCGGCCGGGCCGGTTCCCGCGGAGATAAAGCCCGCTTCAAGGGCAAGCCGTTCGTGGCAGGGGGTCGGGGAAACGAGGACCACCGAAACCCCGGCGCGGAGGGCCTGGAAGGCGGTGATGCCGAAGTGGGTGATCACCATGTCATAATCCGCGAGGAGTTCCCCGAGATTCGGAACAGCGGCGCGGACGCGGACCCCCGCCTGTTCCAGGTTTTCCCGGCTTTGGGCGGGGCTTTTGTTCAGGGCGCCGAAAAGGGCGCTTACCGTTACCCGGCTCCGGTTTCCGGGGGGAACCAGGGCCAGGGCCGCGGGGGCCGTAAGGCCGGCCGAATCTTCGGCGCCGAAACTGACCAGTATATTGACGGAAGGCCCGCCGGCAGGGTTTTCGCCCCCGGAAGAATCCGGGCCCTGGAACGAAAAGGCCGTTTTCCGCCGGTTTTCGGGCAGGGGGAGGAGGTACGGGGCCGTGATATTCGCCGGGTGTATTCCCGGAAGTCCGGGCAAAAGATCGATGAGAAAGTCGAAGTTCTCCCGCGCCGGGCCTCCCTCGTCAAGGCCGATGACCGGCCCCAGGGCCGCCCAGCGTTTAAATTCCTCCGCCGTGGTCCGGAAACGGTCCAGGACGATCCATTCCCAGGAACGGCGGGCCAGTTCCTTTTCGGTCCCCAAAATCCAGGCCGGATCCGGATCGCCGGGGAGAACCGGGAAGGACGCCGCCGGTTTTTCGGGCAGGGGCGCGGGGGACGCGGGTGCGGCGGGTTTTTTCCGGCCGGGGATGAAGATATACGCCTCCCTTCCCAGGGCGCGGAGTTCCCGTACCAGGGCGGCGGAACGGACCAGATGCCCCCCACCCCTGCCCCCGCCGAAAGCGGGCGCCGCCAAAATAGCCTTCCGTTTCATCGTTACGCCCCCGCCTTGATCGACGCCCGGAGCGCCGCCTCAGACATTGCCGTCTGCCGGTATACCCGCTTAATTTCGGCCCCGGAATACCGCCGATCCTCGGCGCTGCGGCTCAGGGCATCGTAGAGCAGGCAGGCCCGGTCAAAGTCCTCGCCGGTATCCACCGTAAGGCGCATATCCGGCCCCTGCCAGATCAGGGGCGCGAGCGGCCGGTGCAGGGTGAACAGTTCCGGGTGGGTGTAAAGGTAAGGGCACACATGCTCCCGCGCCGGGCCGTCTTCGGCCTCTCTTTCCGCCCGGAACAGGGCCTCGCTTTTCACGGATTCTACGCCCGCGCCGGGGGGAAGCCCGGCGTAACCGGCGTAAGCGGCGTCCAGTTTTTCGGCTTCGGCATTGAGGGTGCGGGCGGCATCGGTAAACACAAAGGGGTTGTCCCCGGTGGCCCGGATCACGCGGTCTATCCCGAAACGCCGTATGGCCCCGCAGTAACGGCCGAGTACGTCGTCTTCCGGGCCGCCAAAAATCTCGAAACCGGCCCTTTCCGCCAGCGGGCCGAAGATCCCGAGGCAATTTTCCGGACAGGCCAGCACCCGCACGCCGGAGGGGATCCGGTTCAGGGCCTCCATTACCCGGCAGATCATGGGTTCGCCGCGGAGGTCCATGAGGGCCTTTCCCGGCAGGCGGGTGGAATCAAGCCTGGCCTGAAGAACTATCCCAGGTTTCATGAGGTTCCCCCCGCTCTGCCGGGTCTTGTGTTTATGTGGCCGCAAAATGCCGCGGGCGCCCATGATTCGGAACGCCGCCTGAAACGCGCAAGGGATAGAAGCGGTATCCTTTTTTGCCGTACAAAGGTCGGGCAAAAAAGATACAAGCGGATAGCCCGGTCCGGCCGTGTAAGCGGCCGGATGCGCCCAAAATAAAATACCGGCGTCACAGCCGCGCCTCCCGGACCGGGTCCGTATCCTGCCCGGCGGCGGAGGTTTTTGTCTCCGGAAAAAGCGGAATAGGCGCGGGAAGTTCCCCCGGGACGGACGGTGAAACCGGGTCCCGGCCGGGCATCTCCCAAAGTTCTACAAGGGCGCGGGCATCCCTGCGAAAACGGTAGCGGTTTGTCCTGACCCAGGATCGGCCCTCCGCGAAATCGGCCCAGGCCAGGAAGGGATCCTTGCCGGAGCGGAAAAAATAGGGGAAAAAGCGTCTGAACGGGATCTCCGCCCGGTCTCCCCGGAACACCGGGGCCAGGTTTTTAAGGTAGAAACGGCGGTGGCTTTCGCCGGCCGTGCTGTCGGACAGGGGTATTTCGCCGTTGTAGGAAAGCCGGATATGCTGCGTTGAAAGTATCTCCTCGCCCCAAAGGTGGGCCCGGAACCCGAAGTCCATGAGCTGCCAGTGCGGGCTTTTCAGGCTGATGTCAAAGCCGCCAAGTTTGATGAAGCGGTCGCGGTCGTAGATACCCACGCCGTCAAAGGGAAAGAGGGCCGGCGTTCCCTCCCGCTGGGTGGCAAAAAACACCGGTTTAACCGTACCCCGGTACAGGGCCGGGGCAATCTGAGTGGGAAGGGTTTCAAAGCGGGAATTCTGGATGACCGGCGTGGTACAGAGCCGCTTATTCGGCCCGGGATTCCCGGAACGTATGTCCTCGGCGGAGCAGCAGAGTCTGTCCGCCATACGGGCCGCGCCTCCTGAATGGAGTATGCGCAGGTCGTTCCAGAGGACGAAGAAAAGCGGGCTTGAAAGTTCCGAAACCGCGAGGTTTATCTGCTCCCCCGGGCTGACTGCTTCTTTGAGCAGGATAAAACGGACAAAGGGGAAACGGGCGGAAAGTTCCTCGACATCGTAACGTTCCGCCTGTTCGATTGAGACGATATAGTCGAATCCGGTCTTTTCCAGTTCCTGAAACAGGGTGCGCCGGGGGTAGCGCCCCCCCCGGTTAAGCAATACGGCCGAAAGCCCCGTCGAAGCCGCCCGTTCGGATCCGCCTACCGCGGTATACGAGGATACGGTACTGTTAAAAGTTGAAGGTATAGTATTCATCACACCCCCCGCAAATTCCCGTATAACGCCCCGCCCCCTGTTCAAGGCAGGGCCCCAGCCCCCGCTCCCAGATGGTTTCAAGCGGTTCCTCAAAGGCGTTCCCCAGGATTCGGGACAAAGATTCATTCGGCAGTGCCGACGGCACTGCCGACGGCGTTTGCCCGTTCACGGCGTTTAAAGCCCGAAGGTCCTCCCGGCAAAGCGGAACCCTGCCATCGATAAGTACGTTCATGTCTCTTAAAAGATGCCAGCAGCTCTGTCGCTCCACAGGCGAAAGATCCGAGGCCTGGAGCCTGGGCAAAGCCCCGCAAAAATCGTCGAATTTCTGGATGATGACATTGGCCTTGTCAAACGGGACCCCGGAAGGCATCGTCACGGCGGTCCAGTGGCGGTAAAACGCCTCGACATCATCCTCGGCGCCCCTCGTCCTCAACGCCTGCACATAAGTGTCCCCCGGAAAAAGTTCCAGGAGCAATTTCGCCGTTGCCGCCGCCTCATCAAAGCCCTCCCCGCGCAATTCCCGGTAACGTTCCGGCGTCGAGGCGTCCAGGGACAGAACCCAGGACAGCGGGCTTTTCGGCGCGGTCCAGCTCTTGAACGGCCGTTCCGCGGCAACGGCGGCGGATACGGCGGCCAGAGCCTCAAGTTCCCCGCGCTTCCAGCCCAGGCCGGAGCTTTCAATGATAAGGGAAAGTTCCGGTTTATCCAGTACCATAGTTACCAGATCGATCTTTTGGGGGTGCAGGGCAAATTCTCCCCAAAGCGAAAGGTCGATGACCGCGTCCCCGGAAAAGGCGGCAATGTTGTCCAGCAGCGCCCGGAATTTCGCCGGATCGAGGAAGTCCCGCCTTTCCGTGACGGAAAGGCCGCCGCGCGCGCCGTATTTGGGGTATGGGCAGAGCTTGCAGGCCTGGACGCAGGGCCCCGAAACCTGGACGGCGTAAAAGGCGGGCAGGGTACGGAGCAGTTCCGGCTTCTCCGTGATAAATTTCTCGGCATCCCCGGCCGACTTAAAACCCGCCCCGGCAAAGCGCGTGGCGAGGAGGAAGTTGCGTTTTGAGTCCGCGGTAAAGTACAGGCGGTGGCTGCGGAGATCCACGGCGGAAATTTCGGTTTCTATGTCAAAGGCGTTGATGTCCTTCTCTATGGCCGAAAAAAGCGCGTCCCGTTCCACCGCCCTGTCGTCGTCCCCGAGAATCTTCGCGAGGATCCCGGCCACACCCGGGGCGAGAATTTCGGGCGCGAAACCGCAGGGCCAGCCGTCCGCGTAGGAGTACTCCGCCGCGTATTTCAGATGCCGTTCCGCCACGGCCCCGGCCAAAACCGGATCGAGAAAAGGCGAGTCCGCCCAGGCAAAGTAGCTCAGATCGAAGCCCTGGGACCTGGCCGAAACGGCCTCCAAAAGCGTTTTCCTGGTCCAGAAAGCGGCGGGGACTAACTCAACAGCCGGGGGACGCTTCCACCCCGCCGAATCCGCGAGACCGTCAAAGAGCGGCCCGGCAAGCAGCGCCATTTTCGTGACGCCGGGAAAGGCCGCAGCCCGTTCCAGGGCAAGGTCCAGGGCACAGCGGCCGTCAAAGGCCCGTTCAAAGGCGTATTTGGTGAGACTTCCTCCATATAACACGGCAAGGGCGTTCATACTATCAGATTATCGGTTTTACGGGGAAAAATGTTAGAGGGGAGGAGGCCCGGCCGCGTACCCGCTATCATACGGTCAGCGATGAAAGCGCGATTCCGATGCGGAATTTGGGCGCATCCGGCCGCTCCAAACTTTGGCGCGGCCGGACCGGGCTTTCCGGGGCTCCGCGCTTCCGCGCTCCGGCCCCGCCCGCGGCGGG
>JAITLF010000355.1 GCA_031278025.1 Treponema sp. | reverse complement strand
TTAACCTATCAATCATCATTCGCTCCTTTTTTCGGTAACCTAACGCGCTGGCGGGGAAAGCCCCGCAGACACATTCCTTAGTATAGTGGGGAACCATAAAAACACAATACCCAAATTGCCTGCGGCCCGCGGTTGATTGACGTATCATAATTATTCGTCCTATACTTACAAAAATAATATAAAAAGTAGCAAATCGTAACGTGTAAGGAGAAATCATGAAAACAACCTACAAAACATGGTGCCTTTTGGCGGTGATCCCCTTCATTGCCTTGTCATCCTGTTCCAAAAAGGAGAGCGGCGCACCGGTGGCCGCGGGGGGCGCGGTTGAACTGCGGGTCTTGAATTATCTGGACCTGACATTCGCCAACAGCTCGGACGAAATTTCCCGCGTGTGGGATGCCTTTAGCCAGGCTAATCCGGATATCAAGGTGATTCGGGAAGATTTGTTCAATGAGCCGTTCCACAACAAGGTGGAAGCCTATGTCGCCGCGGACCAGCTTCCGGATGTGCTTTATGCCTGGCCGTCGGGAAGGTCAACCTCCCTGCATACCCAAAAGCTGTTGAAAGACCTTTTGCCCCTGGTTCAGGCTGAAGGAAGCGCCTTTACGTCCGCTTTCCTGCCTGCGGCCATAGACCCTGCCGCTCAAGGCGGCGGCTATATGGCTATCCTGCCCCGGGCCATTACCTCCAGCCATGCTTTTTACGTGAATACCGAGGTGCTTTCCGATGCGGGCCTGACTCCGGCAGCGACCTATGACGAACTGAAAGCCCAAGTACCGGTCCTTAAGGCCAAGGGTTACGATACGGTGCTTATGGCCAACCAGGAATCCTGGGTCATGCAGTCCTGCCTGTTCTCCCTGATTGCCGGTCGTTTTGGCGGGGAAGGCTGGGAGATGCAAATCCTGGCGGGAAACGCCCAATTTACGGATCCCGATTTCGTAAACGCCCTTGCCTTCATCAAGGCCATGTATGACGACGGGGTCTTGTCCCAGGCCACCCTTTCCACCGATTACGGCAGCGTCATCGGGCAGTTCGGCACCAACAAAGGCGCCTACCTGATTGACGGCGACTGGCGGGTCGGGGCCTTTATCACCGATAAGTCTACCGGCCAGGCGGTCATATCCCCGGATCGGCAGGAGAAGATTCAGATCACCGTGTTCCCCGATATTTCCGGGACAAAGCTCAACAAGTCAACTTCCGGTATCCTGGGAACCGGCTGGGGCATGAACGCCGCTATCGAGAGCGGTTCCGATAAGGAAAAAGCCGCATGGCGGCTTGTCAAATGGCTTTCGGGCAAGGAGATTCAGACCTGGCTCCTGGAAACCGGCGGCATCGCCACCCCCACCGCAACAAACATAGACGTAGGAAGCCTTACGCTTGAGCCTATGCAGAAGGCTGTCAGCAGTCTGGGGTCCCAATACACCGCGACAACCGCAGTCATTGACGGGGTTTTCCACAGCGATGTCTTTAATCCCTTGAACGACGGATTGCAGGAATTGGGTCTTGGCACCAAAACCCCGGAGCAGGTTGCCAGGGATGTACAGCAGGCGTTTGACAACTGGAAAAAGGCCAACCAATAACTACATCCGGTGGTTTATGGGATATTGAGAAGAGGTTGTCCGTTTCCACGGAACAACCTCTTTTTATTTAGGCAGTATGTATGGAGGAGCGTTTTGATGAAGGAACTGACTGCAAAAAGTGAACAGCGGGCGGCATACATTATTCTTGTGGCCCCCGCAGCGCTTATTTATTTTTGTGTGATGGCCTTTCCCACGATATTCTCGGTGGCCTTGAGCTTAACCAACTATAACGGCGGGCGGATTTTCGGTAATGCCCGGATGGCCTTCGCAGGGGCTGCCAGTTACCTCACGATATTCAAGGATTCATATTTCTATCTGGCCCTGCGAAACAACATGCTTATCGTACTGGTATCGGTGTTTGGGCAAATCCCCCTGGGCTTCGCGCTGGCCTATATTTTGTCCCGAAAGCTGGTGCGGAGGACCGATTTCTTCCAAACGATGATATACCTGCCCAATGTTATTTCCGCGGTTATCATCGGTATCCTGTTCAAAAGTTTTTACCAGAGCCAGGACAGCGTGTATATGGAGATTATCCGGTTCTTTAATCCCAGGGCCGAGTTTACCATCAATCAATACCCCATGATTCCGGTTCTGGTCGTCATGCTCTGGATGTATACCGGAATGTACGTGATCATCTTCCTTGCCAATCTTCAGCGCATCGACGTATCTATCATTGAAGCATCCAAAATAGACGGGGCCACCGAACCCCAGGCCCTGTGGCACATTATCCTTCCGGCCCTGTCGGGGGTAATCGTTACCAGCGCTATCCTGGCGATTTCCGGGTCCCTCAAGTCCTTTGACCTCCTGTTCGTAATGACCCAGGGAGGCCCGGCCCAGCGGACCAGCGTACTGTCCCTGTATATGTACAATAAGGCGTTCCGGGGCGCCCCCAATTACCCCCTGGCAAACGCCATTTCCACGGTCATGGTGATTATCAGTTTTATCCTTATCGGGGTAACCCGCGGCGTGGAAAAAAAGTTCGGCGGCAAGGAGTAGGATATGGCGGATGTACGCGAAGGGAATATTCCCGCAAAAATTATCATTTATATCGTGATGGGTATTTTTACCGTCCTGGCTATATACCCCGTCATCTGGCTGCTTATCCAGTCCTTTAAGACGACCCAGGAATATCTGACCACCAGTAAGCTGGCCTTACCCAAGGTTTGGTTTCCCGGCAACTATCCCTACGCATGGCGGATAGGCAATTTTGGCATTCTCTTACTGAACAGCATATTTTATACCCTGGTTACGGTAATCTCGGTAGTGGTCTTCGGCTTTATGGCGAGTTTTGCCTTTGCGAAAATAAAGAGCCGGGCAACGCCTGTCCTGCACGGGATGTTCATCATCGGCATCCTGCTTACCTTGCAATCCATCATGGTGCCGCTCTTCCTGATGGTGAACGCGGTGGGCCTTTACAATACCCGTCTGGGAGTGCTTATTCCCTATATCGGCCTGGGCCTTCCTATGGGGGTCTATTTGGGTACGGAATTTATCAGAGGCATCCCCGAAGCCCTTATCGAGTCGGCCCGTATTGAGGGGGCCAGGTATCTTAAAATTTTCAGCAGCATCATCTTCCCCATGACCGCTCCGGTGGCCATGACCGTGGGGATACTGATCTTTACCGCCACCTGGAACGAGTTCATGCTTATCAATATCCTCAGTTCCAGCGACCTTATCAAATCCATTCCCGTAGGGGTTAACCGGTTTTCCGGAGCATTGGCTTCGGATTACGGAAAACAGTTCTCTGCCCTGGTTATCGGCATGATCCCCATGCTGATATTCTACCTGGTTTTCCGGAAGCAGATTACCAAAGGGGTTGCCGCAGGGGCGGTCAAAGGATAGCGCGGGTTTGCGGGGATTTTTCCCCGCAAACCCGCGCTCCTGGTCCGGAGGCAGGCCGGCTGTTCAACCGGCCTGCGGCATGGTATGGTAGAGGGCAAAACGAAAAATAACGAGAGATGAGGAGGCAGGCAATGGAGTATGTGTGGGATAAAAGTTTAGAGACCGGGAACCGTCAGATCGACGCGCAGCATCAACAGCTTTTTGTGGCCCTTAACAACCTTGTTAATACGTACAAAGCGGGTAAGGGTAAAGATGAACTGAAGAAAAGCCTGGATTTCCTGACTGATTATACCATCAAACATTTTTTTGATGAGGAACAGCTGCAGCAGCATTACAAATACCCGGGTTTTGAAAACCACAAGAAATATCATGACGATTTTAAGAAAGTGGCCCGGAATTTTTCGGTCGAGTTGATCATGAAAGGCGCTTCGGACTCCCTGATAAAGGATGTTCAGTCCACGGTTGGCAGTTGGCTGGTAACGCATATAAAGGGTGAGGACGCCAAAGTCGCCGCCTACATCAGAAGCCATAGTTGAAGCGGGGGAGTTCGCGAAAACACGGGGTTTTCGCGGCTTTCCCCCGGCGATCTGAAGCAGAACGAGTTCGTCCGGGAACAGAACAACCGGACCTCGAAACAGAACAATCGGACTTCGGAGCAACGCCCCCTCCCCCAGGGCCGCCGCCCATTTTTGGCATAAATCCACTAAGGAACTGTACATAAATAAAATGCCATGCATTTTATTTATGTACAGTTCCTAACTCATGTTCTTTCGCGGGAAGCCAATCTGCCATATTTTCCTCCTTATGGAAAATTAAAACCGGGGTTTACACGCCGTAAACCCCGCCGCCGTCAGTTGCCGGTAGTACCGCCGGTACCGCCGCCAGAAACCGCGCCGGACATCATGATGAAGTCCGGCGAGGCGTCGTAGCCGCCGCCGTTGCCGCCGGCGGCGGGAAGGGAACCTGTGGCGGCTGATCCCTAAGAATGGTTAATGCGCTCGCCTCCGGCGGCGCCCCCGTTTACCATTCTTACGGATTGATCCACACTAACGAATGATGGAATTCACCAAGCTACAAGAACTAACCGCCATATCCCGGCGCTACGGCGCGGACCCCGATTATGTCATCGCCGGGGGCGGCAATACCTCCTTTAAGGACGAGGCTGTCCTGTATATCAAAGGCTCAGGCTCGTCCCTGGCCGAGGCGGAACCGGAGCGTTTTGTCCGTATGGACCGCCGGCTCCTCAGCGAAATATGGGAAAAGACCTATCCCGGCGATCCCGGCGAACGGGAAAAGGCGGTGCTGGCGGATATGCTGGCGGCCCGGGTGAAGGGGGAAGAGCGCAAGCGCCCCAGCGTGGAAACCCTGCTTCACGATCTGCTGCCCTTTGCCTTTGTCGTGCATACGCACCCGGCCCTGGTTAACGGCCTTACCTGTTCCCGGGAGGGGGAAAAAGCGGCGGCGGAACTCTTTAACGGCGAAGTCCTGTGGATACCCCCGGCCAATCCGGGGTATGTCCTTTCCCGGCAGGTTAAAGAGGCCCTGGACGCCTATACAAAGCGGCAGGGCCGGCCCGGGGCGATTATCTTCCTGCAAAACCACGGGGTCTTTGCGGGAGCCGGTACAACCGGCGGCGTGGAGGAACTCTACCGGCGTATCATGGAAACCGTGAAAACCCGGATCACGCGGACGGCGGACCTTTCCGGGGCAGTTCCCGCCTGGGGCTGTTCCGGCGCGGTATGCCAGGCCCTGCGCAACCTGACGGAGGGCAAGGCGGTACGGTTTTTGCGGAACAACGAGATTGCCCGCCTGGTCCGGGACCGGCGGTCTTTCTTCCCGGTTTCCGCGCCCGTAAGTCCTGACCACATCGTTTACGCCGGGAGCGAGCCTCTGTTTGTGGATGCCCGGTCGGAAGATGCCGGGGAAACCCTGGTCCGGCTTGAGGCGGCCTGGAAACAGCAGGCTGAAAGAACCGGGCGGGAACCGAAAATCGCGGCGGTCCGGGACCTGGGGGTCTTCGGCATCGGCGTTACGGATAAAACCGCGGGACTGGCGCTGGAGCTTTTTACCGACGCGGTAAAGGTAGCCGCCTATGCGGAAGCCTTTGGGGGAGTCCGCTTTATGCCCCCGGATCAGGTCGATTTCATCAACACCTGGGAATCGGAACGGTACCGGTCTAAGATAGCGGAAGGTTCCTGATACATCACGAATCATCACTAATACACTAATATCGAGGAGGAGAAGATGAAGGCTTACGGGAATAGTGAATCTATTGAGGCGGCTTACGGGCTGGCAAAGGAAGCCTATGGCAAATTCGGGATTAACCCAGATGCGGCTGTCGAGGCCGCCCTGGAAATCCCCGTTTCCGTGCAGTGTTGGCAGGGGGATGACGTTACGGGCTTTGAAGGGGCCGCGGGTATTTCAGGCGGCGGCATCCTCGCTACGGGCAACTATCCCGGACGGGCGCGGAACGGCGATGAACTGCGCGAGGACGCGGAATTCGCCTTTTCCCTTATTCCGGGGAAAAAGCGGTTCAGCCTCCACATGCTCTACGCCGAAACCGGCGGCAAAAAAGTGGGCCGGGACGAACTGGGGCCGGAACACTTTGCCGGCTGGATGGCATGGTCCCGGGCAAAGGGGATACCCCTGGACTTTAACCCCTCGTTTTTCTCCCATCCCCTGGCTGACGGCGGCTACACCCTGGCAAGCGCCGATCCGGAAATACGCCGGTTCTGGATACGCCACGCCGCGGCCTCCCGGAAAATCGCCTCGGCTTTCGGCGCAAACCAGGGTTCCCCCTCGGTGAACAACATCTGGATTCCCGACGGCTCCAAGGACCTGCCCGCCGACCGCCTGTCGCCCCGGCGCCGGCTCAAAGAGGCCCTGGACGAAATCCTGGACATCCCCCAGGACCCCCAAACAATCACCGACGCGGTGGAATCCAAGCTGTTCGGCATAGGGAGCGAGTCCTACGTGGCAGGCTCCCACGATTTCTACCTGGCCTATGCCACCGCCAGGCAGATCAAGGTGTGCCTGGACATGGGCCATTTTCATCCCACCGAAAACATTGCGGACAAGATCTCCGCTGCCCTGCTCTTTGTGCCGGGCCTGCTCATCCACTTCAGCCGGGGCGTCCGCTGGGATTCGGACCACGTACCCCTTTTCTCCGATGAGCTGCGGGAAGTGTGCCGGGAAATCATCCGGCGGGACGTTCAGGACAAGATAGATTTTGCCCTGGACTTCTTTGACGCATCGATCAACCGGATAGCCGCCTGGGCCATAGGCGCCCGCAGCCTCCGCAAAGCCCTGCTGGAAGCCCTGCTGGAGCCTTCCGGCCTGCTTCTGGAGGCGGAAGCAGCCGGCAAACTCCACGAGCGACTTGGCCTGCTGGAAGCGTTCAAGACCCTGCCGTTCTCCGCGGTCTGGGATAAACTCTGTCTGGATGCGGAGGTTCCGGTGGGAACCGACTGGCTTGGCAAGGCGGCGGATTATGAAGCCCGGACGCTTTCTAAGCGGAACTAGGCAAAAGCGGAGGGGAAGCCAATCCGCCATGTTTCCCCCGGCATAAAAAAATAAAATCCGGGCCCGGCGCGTTCCCGTACCTGGGTCTTGAACTTCAAGACTTGGGTCTGGAACTTTAAGACCTGGGTCTGGAACTTCAAGACCTGGGTCTGGAACTTTAAGACCTGGGTCGGGAACTTCCAGACCTGGGTCTGGAACTTCACGACCTGGGTCTGGAAGTTCAAGACCTGGGTCTTGAACTTTAAGACCTGGGTCTGGAACTTCAAGACCTGGGTCTGGAACTTCAAGACCTCATGTCTGGAACTTCAAGACCTGGGTCTGGAACTTCAAGACCTCATTTCTGGAACTTCAAGACCTCATTTCTGGAACTTCAAGACCTCATTTCTGGAACTT
>JAITLF010000335.1 GCA_031278025.1 Treponema sp. | reverse complement strand
CCAGGTTTGCGATCAGGAAACCTGGGTTTGCTCACGCCGCACCCGCACGGGGAAGCGGGAGGGCGCTTAACGCCCCCCCTGCGGGTTCACGCATCCCCTATGCCGCGGAAATTTTCGTTCTTTCCGCTTTGTAGATGTACCCCGTTTTTAGGCATATATCGAAAAGATGCCTGCTTAACGGCCCTTCGATAACCTTTTCATACCCGTTTCTTATCCTCGTAAGCCGGATAATGTAGCCCTCGCTGTTCTCGCTGATGATATCCAGATACTCAACCCGATCTGGCTCACACTTGATGCAGTAACATTTCATGGATAATTCCTCCATCTTTTCATTGTTTTAGTATCGGATTATCCGGAACGAAGGTTTAGAAGCGGCTGCACGGGGGAATTTTTGCTCAACCCTCCGGGCGGAGCGTACTCATAAGCTCGTCATAGGAAACGACAACTTCGATAGGCCCCATCACATAGGGGGCGATTTCGGCAGGGTCCCAGTGAAATCCAACTCCTCCTGCGGTAAGGAAGAAGTTTTCCGGAACATCGGGCAAGTCCGTAAAGAAACCGCCCTGGCTTAGCGCGGCATCCGCCGCAATTCCCGCGAATTCCCGCAGCCTGGCCGCCAAGATCCGCCGCACGGTCATACGGGCGTCTTCCCGGAAGAGATCGTCCGGGGAGAGCTTCTTAACGTTAACCGTATCAAACAGGAAATACTGTTTTTCCCGCATACCGTGGGCGCCTCCTAGGTAATACTCCCGCAGCCGGCTGACGACGACCCACTGGGTGATCCCCAATACCGCCCGTTCCGGGGTTATTTCGGCGCCTTCAATAGTTTCGCTGTACTCCCAGTTCCAGGATTCGGAGAGGGCGCGGCCCTCCGTCACGGCCAGGTTCCCGGCCTCTTGGTACCGTACCCGGTAATCCGCGATGACCTTTTCCGCATACACTTCGGGATCAATCCCGCCAAACACGGTATTCCGGACCAGAGCCCCCAGCTTTCCCCGTGTTGGGACATTCTGAACGGCCATCATGATGAACATTTGGGGGCCGTCATATCCGGGCGCCGGGGTTAGGGGTATGGTTTCGGATTTAACCACTGTTTTGTACGTTGCGGGATCAATATCCCGTTGAGCCTGCTGGATTCTCCGGCATTGAACATCCGGATTACTTTGACAGGAGCCGAGGAATGTCATACTCACAAGAGAAAGGATCGCCATAAAAAAGCCTTTGCTAACTGATTTCTTCTTCATCCTTTTATAATAATACTATTTTCATAGGCGTTTGCCAATTTTCCTGGTATACTTTTTCTATGGATAGTGATGGCCGCTCTGGCCGGGAATGGTTTTACGATGAAGGCTTTTGGGAACAGTACGCCCCCATCATGTTTGACAATAAGCGGATGACCGAAATTTCCCGTGTGGCCGACGGAATCACCCGCCTTGCCTGCCCGGACCTCTACCGGACGGACGCAGCGGCCGCTGCGCCCCGTGTTCTGGACCTCTGCTGCGGGTTTGGCCGCATCACGCTGGAACTGGCCCGCCGGGGCTTTTCCCCGGTGGGGGTGGACATCACCGGGGCATACCTGGAAACCGCACGGGACGACGCGGCCTATGAAAACCTGGACATAGAATTCGTCCGCTCTGATGTCCGCGCCTTCAAACGCCCCGCCGCCTTTGACCTGGCGGTGAACCTCTATATATCCTTCGGCTATTTTGATAACCCGGAAGACGACCGGCTCGTGGCCCAAAACGCCGGCGATTCCCTGAAAGACGGCGGCGCTTTCATCATCGAGACCCTGGGAAAGGAGATCGCGGTCCGGGACTTTGTTGAAGCCGAGTGGTTCGAGCGGGCGGGCTTCATGGTACTCACGCGATACGCCCCACGGGATTCCTGGTCCTTCCTGGAGAACCGGTGGATCCTTATTGATAAAAAAGACGGCCGGCGTATCGAAAAGACCTTTCGCCAGCGTTTGTACGCCGCCTCCGAACTCCGGCGCCTCCTGTTCGATGCGGGTTTTTCCACGGTGGAACTTTACGGCGATTGGGATGAATCCCCCTACGATCATCGGGCGGCGGCGCTGATTGCCGTTGGAAGAAAATGAAAACCTTGTAAGGAGTTATGTATGGCCAGGTATATTCTCGCGTTGGATCAGGGGACGACCAGCTCACGGGCTATTCTGTTTGATCAGGGGCAAAAGATAGTGGGGACCGCCCAAAAGGAATTCGCGCAAATTTATCCCCGCGCAGGATGGGTGGAACACGATCCTATGGAGATCTATTCCTCCCAGTACGCGGTGATGATGGAGCTTATCACCCAGCAGGGGGTTGCGCCGGGGGATATTGCCGCTATAGGGATCACCAATCAGCGGGAGACCACCGTTCTTTGGGACAAGGCCACCGGGCGGCCCGTTTATAACGCCATTGTGTGGCAGTGCCGGCGTACCGCGGAGATTGTGGACGGCCTGGTGGAACAGGGGCTTTCGGATTACATCAGGAAAACCACGGGTCTGGTTCCGGATGCCTATTTTTCCGGGACCAAAGTCAAGTGGATTCTGGATCATGTTGAGGGCCTCCGGGCAAAGGCGGGCCGGGGGGAGGTTCTTTTCGGGACGGTGGACACCTGGCTTATCTGGAAGCTGACCAACGGGGCGGTCCATGTAACCGATTATACCAACGCCAGCAGGACCATGCTCTTTGATATTCACTCCCTAGATTGGGACGATACCCTGCTTAACGCCCTGGACATCCCGCGGGCGATGCTGCCCCAGGTACGGCCTTCAAGCTCGGTGTACGGCACGGCCAATATCCAGGGCGCGGAGATTCCCCTTGCCGCCGCCGCGGGGGACCAGCAGGCTGCTCTTTTCGGCCAGTGCTGCTTTAAGAAAGGGGAGGCGAAGAACACCTACGGTACGGGTTGTTTCCTCCTTATGAATACCGGGAACGAGCCGTGCGAAAGCCGGAACGGTCTATTAACCACCATCGCCGCAAGCCTTCCGGGAACGATCCACTATGCCCTGGAGGGCAGCGTCTTTGTGGGCGGCGCGGTGATTCAGTGGCTGCGGGACGAACTGCGGTTCATCACCGAAAGCGCCGATTCGGAGTATTACGCCGGCAAGGTCCCCGATACCGGCGGGGTCTACCTGGTTCCTGCTTTTACGGGGTTGGGCGCCCCTTACTGGGACATGTACGCACGGGGCTGTATTGTGGGGATCACCAGAGGCACCAAGCGGTACCACATCATCCGCGCCGCGGAAGAGTCCATCGCCTACCAGAGCCTGGACCTGATCCGGGCCATGGAAAAAGACACGGGCGCGAAGATTCCGGAACTCCGGGTGGACGGCGGCGCCAGCCGGGACGCCTTTCTTATGCAGTTCCAGGCGGACATCATGGGGGGCCGCATCCTGCGTCCGGGGATACGGGAGACCACTGCCCTGGGCGCGGCGTGCCTTGCGGGAATAGCCGTAGGGTTCTGGAAAGGCCTTGACGAAGTCCGGGACCGCTGGCAAATCGACCGGGTATTCGAGCCGGCATTGGACGCCGCGAAGCGGGAATTCCTGCTCTCCGGCTGGCATAAAGCCGTTGGCCGCAGCCGGGACTGGGCGGAATGAAAAAATAGGGCCGGCCCCCAGGTATCCCCCAGACAAGGAGCGGCGGCTTTTGGCCGCCCCGCACCTGGGTAACCCGGAAACCGGTAAAAAATACCGGTGCGGCCCGGTCCGTCAGTACCTTGCCGGGGATGCCGGCCGTATCGCCGGGTCCTGGGGGGTGTTTCGGGAGAATTCATACGCCCGTTTTGCCGCGTCCGGGGGCATCGTGGCAAACGCGCAGTAATCCTTCATTTCAATAGAATCCACCAGCCGCCCCGGTACTCCTCCCGCCCGCATAAGAATCCCCGCCACATCCCTGGCAGCGGCCCCATGCCTCCGGCCCAGGCCCACGTAAACCCGGACCAGCTTCTCCTCGCTCCCCCGGCCTTCCCCCCGGTGAAACCTGCCGTATGCCGGCGGGCGGTTCCCGGCGGCCTTCGCCCGCCGCCTGAGTCAGGGCGGTCCGCGCCGCGCCTTCCCCGCCGGGTATCTTCCCACGCCCCGGGCTCCGGGAATTCCGTTACCGGCCCGTACCGCCCGCTGTCCAGAAGCTCCCCGTACGCCGCGGTTACCAGGGCTTCCACCGCCCCTTCGGGGCCGAGCCGTTCAATGAGCTTGCGGCCTAACCGGGAGAGCCGGGCATCGGGAAACGCCGCCGTTTCCGGGACGGTTTCTTCCAGCCTGGGGCTTGCGGCCAGGGAAGCCGCACCCGCCCCCGCGAGGTCCTGCGCCCCATCCGCGGCGGCGGGGTCAGGGGACATCCCGTCCTCCCCGATTTGTTGTTCGGGAACCGCCGCAAGTACCGCCGCCAGGATGCGCCGCTCCCTGGCCTTCATCACCGACTTTACCGGAGGTATGCGCATCCATTCTATGCGGCTCCCCAAGACCCGCTCCATGCTCCGGGAGAACTGGCCGATCCGCCCCTGCTCCGCGGGCAGGACCAGGCTCACGGCCTTACCCCGGCGGCCCGCCCTGCCGGTACGGCCTATGCGGTGAACGTAAGACTCCCGGTCATTGGGGAAGTCCCAGTTTATTACGTGGGTCAGCCGCTCTATGTCTATGCCCCTGGCCGCCACATCGGTGGCCACCAGTATCGCCGCGTCGCCGCCCGAAACAGCCCGGTACGCCCGGAACCGCTGGAGAGTCCGCTCCCGTTCCTCCTGGGACCGGTCCCCATGGATGACTTCGGCGACATAACCCGCGTCAAGAAGCCGCCGGGCAAGTTCATCCGCCCCGGCTTTCGTGGCGCAGAACACCAGCCCGTAGAAATCCTCCGCCCCGTCTATAAGCCGCCTGAGCGCCTCAAGCCGGTCTTCCCGGCGCAGCACCAGGTAAAACTGATCAACCGCCGGCTTTTCATCAACCGCGGCGCGGTCCTCCAGTATCTCGGTATCTCCTATATGTTCCCGAATCACCCGGAGTATCGCTTCGGGCATCGTCGCCGAAAACAGGGCTACCCGGCGGTCGCTTTTAACCGCCCCGAGGATCATCTCCACATCCTCAAGAAAGCCCATGTCCAGCATTTCATCCGCCTCGTCTAAAATGAACCAATCCACCGTTGAAAGGTCCAGGACCTTCCGTTCCATCAAGTCCATCACCCGGCCGGGAGTCCCCACCACGATTTCCGCGCCCCGTTTGAGGGCGATGATCTGGTTTCTGATAGAAGCCCCGCCATAGACCGCCGTGATCCGGGGGGCCGCCTTTCCCTCGCCGGCTTCGTTACGGGGGATAAAGGAAGCGATTTCCAGGGACACCTGGAGGGCCAGCTCTCTGGTGGGGGTTAGAATCAGCGCCCTGGGCGCATGGCCCGGGGCAATCCCGCCGCGGATGAACCGCTCGATAAGGGGTATCCCAAAGGCGGCGGTTTTCCCCGTACCGGTTCTTGCCTTGACGATGAGGTGATCTTCGCCGGAGAGGAGCCGGGGCAGGGCGATGGCTTGAATTGAAGTGGGAACGGTAAACCCTTTGCGGGTTAGGGCATCCAGAATCCCAGGGGATAAATTGAAGGAAGCAAAAGGGTGGGGGGTTTCAGTAGTGGTCATATAGTTTGGGAATACTATGGCATGAGGGACAGCCGTGTCAAGGAGACCCTTCCCCGGCGGATGGGGGGGCCGGCGGGGCCGGGGGCGGCGCCCCCGCGAACACGGCAGGCGCCTGCGCGGACGGCGGAGACAGGGGCCTGCGGCTTGTAAACCCAGGTCTGGAAGTTCAAGAAATGAGGTCTGGGACTTCAAGAAATGAGGTCTGGAAGTTTCGGACTCAAGTCTGGAACCTCCAGACTCAAGTCTGGAACCTCCAGACTCAAGTCTGGAAGTTCAAGACTCAAGTCTGGAAGTTCCAGACTCAAGTCTGGAAGTTTCGGACTCAAGTCTGGAACCTCCAGACTCAAGTCTGGAACCTCCAGACTCAAGTCTGGAACCTCCAGACTCAAGTCTGGAAGTTCCAGACTCAAGTCTGGAAGTTCCAGACTCAAGTCTGGAAGTTCCAGACTCAAGTCTGGAAGTTTCGGACCCAGGTACGCGGACGGCGGGGGATACTCTCCAATGCGCCAGGCTCTAACAATTTATCATGATGCCGGGTACTATCTGCATACGGAGAAACTGAT
>JAITLF010000218.1 GCA_031278025.1 Treponema sp. | reverse complement strand
CCCCAAACCCTGGTGATCATCGCGATGGGCCTTGCGGCCTTTGTGTTTGATACTGTGGGGGGCGTCTTCTTCGCCAAATTCCTGAATCTCTTTTTGAAAGAGAAGATCAACCCCATGGTAGGCGCCGCCGGCATTTCCGCCTTTCCCATGAGCGCCCGGACCATTCAGAAACTTGCCACCGAGGAAGACCCCCATACATTCGTGATTATGCACGCGGTAAGCGCCAATGTGTCGGGCCAGCTCGGCTCGGTTATTGCCGGCGGCATAGTGCTTGCCCTGGTCCCTCTTTTGACCGGCGCGTGATTCGGAGAAGGAAAGGATAGGAATATCGAAATGAATATCGATCAGATGCTAAGGGATTTTATACAGGGTTCATCGGTTATCGGGAAGGCTGTGTTCCTTATGATTGCGGGGATTCTGTTTGTATTTACCGTGCAGGTGGTATTTTACCTGATAGCGAAGCTATGGCCCAGGAACAAGGGCGGCGGCAAGTAAAGGTGTCCGCCCTTTCCCCGCCTGAATTTATCAGCCGGATACTGACCGTAATTGCGGCCGTTCTGGCCCTGATTCTCCTGGCCGGCACGGTTTATGCCCTGGTACTCCGCGGTAAAGGCGAAAAACCTGGAACCGTTGCGGCTGCACAGGGTGACCCCCTCCTTTTGGAAGCAGAAATTGACGGCATATTTACCGGCATAGGCCGGATTCGCGCCTCCACGGGTTCGCCGGAACCGGCAACGGTTATTCTTTCCATTGCCTTTCCCTATTCCCCCCGGGACAGGGCCTTTTCGGAGGAACTGGCGGCCCGTATCGGGGACTTCAGGGCCGGCGCGATAGACTACTTCGTCTCTTTTTCCACGGATGAATTGCGCCAAAAGGACGAAGCGGCCATAAAAACGGAACTGCTCGGGCGTTTCAACGGGTTGCTCCGGCTGGGACAGATAACGGCTCTCTATTTTAGCGACTACCTGATAATCGAATGAGGAGTTTTATATAGTTATGGGGCGCTCTGCCCCGAAATTCCACAGGGTTTGCCTATCGGGAACCTGTGGGGGTTTGTGGGCAAAGCCCCCAGGAGAAGGGGTAGCGTAAGCCGCTTGCGGCGCGCGACTTCCCCCTCCTCATTCATAAAATAAAAAGGGGTGAGCTTATGTGTGGTATTGTCGGTTATATTGGAAATGAGGAGGCGGTCCCGGTACTTATCAACGGCCTTAAGAAGCTGGAATACCGGGGTTATGATTCGGCGGGAATAGCGGTATTGGGAAAAGAAGGGCTTTTGGTCCGCAAGTCCAAAGGTATGCTGAAATTCCTGGAAGAGAAAATCGGGGAGGAAACCGCTTCCGGCACCCTTTCCGGCAGCATGGGGATAGGCCATACCCGTTGGGCTACGCATGGGGAGCCCTCGGACATTAATTCGCATCCCCATACGGATGTTTCAGGCAAGATCGCGGTAGTCCACAACGGGATCATCGAGAACCACGCCAAATTGAAGGTATGGCTTGAGGATCACGGGGTCGAATTCCGCAGCGAGACCGATACGGAAGTTATCGCCCACCTTATCGACTTTCACTACAACGGGGATCTGCTTCAGGCGGTTCTGGAAGCGCTTAAACGTTTCGAAGGTTCCTACGCGCTTGGGATCATCTGCGAAAGCGACCCGGACAGAATTATCGCGGTACGCAAGGAGAGTCCCCTGGTAATCGGGGCGGGGAAGGGGGAGACTCTTCTCGCTTCGGATGTGCCGGCCCTTTTAGAGTACACCCGGGATGTGTACTACCTCGAGGACCGGGAAGTTGCGGTCCTTTACCGGGACCATGTGGAATTTTACGACGAGGAAGGGCGGCTCACGGAAAAGGAGCTTTCCCATGTGGACTGGGACGCCGGCGCGGCCGAAAAGGGCGGGTACGAACACTTTATGCTCAAGGAGATACACGAGCAGCCCAAGGCGTTAACCGATACCCTGCGGGCGCGGGTCAGGACTTACGCGACAAAAAGCATCAACCTGGAGGAAATAGGCTTTGACGCTTCCTGGGCGGAAGCCGGCCGCGTGGTGATCTGCGCCTGCGGTACGGCCTGGCACGCCGGGACTATCGGGAAGTACGCCTTTGAACACTTTGCCCGGATTCCCACCGACGCGGAAATCGCCTCGGAGTACCGTTACCGGAACCCCATCCACGATCCCAGGGACATTTTTATCATCATAAGCCAGTCCGGGGAAACCGCCGATACCCTCGCGGCGATGCGTATGGCCCGGAAGATCGGCGCCAGGATCATCGCCATTACCAACGTAGTCGGTTCCACCCTGGCCCGCGAGGCGGACCTGGTGATGTACACCTGGGCCGGCCCGGAAATCGCCGTGGCCTCTACCAAGGCTTTTACCACCCAGCTTATGTGTGTTTACCTGATCGCCCTTCAGTTCGGCCTGCTCCGGGGGACGATCACCGAGGCGGAACTTAACGAATACATCGGAGCGCTGGAAGGGCTTGCCGGCCACGCGGCGGCCATTTTGGCGGACAAGGAGAATATCCAGCGTTTTGCATCCCGGCAGTTCAACAAGTCCAAGGTGTTTTT
>JAITLF010000293.1 GCA_031278025.1 Treponema sp. | reverse complement strand
AAAAATATGGTTATACCGCTTTAGGGATGGAATTTAACAGGCCGGGCTTCGGGTTTTTGTTACCAATGTATCAAACAGCCAGGCGCAAGGGATTGAAGCGGTATCCTTTTGCCCGTTTTTGGCTATCGGGCAAAAGATACAGGGAACCTCCGGTTCCACGTAAAGCCCGGTCCGGCCGCAGGCCGGATGCGCCCAATATAAAATTGTATATTTTCAAACTTAAAGCGGTATAGCCCGTATTCTGTCTGTTGTGGATCAAGGGTTCGGGCGGCGGCGAAGCAATGTCGATGCCGCATGGAACGGATTGAATTCTTGCGAAAAATCCCCTAACATAAAAGCAGGGAGTCGGCAATGGACGCGAACCGCGAGTACAAGGACAGCGTATTCTCATGGCTTTTCGGCAAACCCGATATTTTACGGGAGTTATACGGCGCCCTGGCGGGGGTAACCCTCAGTCCCGATATTCCCATAACCATAAATACCCTTGAAGGGGTACTCTTTAAGGCCCGGGTAAATGACATTTCCTTTGAAATAGGCGATATACTGGTAGTGCTGGTTGAACACCAATCTACACTAAATGCAAATATGCCCCTGCGTCTGCTCATGTACATCGCGAGGATATATGAAAAGATCACCGGGGGAAAGGACATATACCGGGAAAAGAGAATCCCCCTGCCGTTACCGGAGTTCATCGTGTTGTACAACGGGAAAGCCCCGTACCCGGATGAGACGGTTCTGAAGCTCACCGATTCGTTCAGGGATCCCGCGGGGCTTGGCCTTGGCAGGGGCGAGTTTCCCCCGCTGGAACTGGCGGTCCGGGTATACAATATCAACCAGGGCCATAACGGGGCGATTATAAGCCGATGCGGGACTCTGGAAGGTTACAGCGCCTTTATAGCCAAGGTTCGGGAGTACGAGCAAAAACTGAAAACCCGCGACGAGGCGGTAAGGATGGCGGTAAGGGAATGTATAGAAAAAGATATTTTGAAAGACTTTTTGGAAACCCACGCGACGGAGGTAATCAATATGCTTTTAACCGAATGGAACTGGGATGACGCGTTTGCTGTTCAGCGGGAAGAGGGCCGAGAAGAAGGCCGGGAAGAAGGCCGGAACATGGTACTGGAACTGGTTAGACAGGGATACTCCGCACAGCAGATTGAAGCGAAACTGGCCGCCGGCAAAACGGAGAGAACTGAAACAGCCGGAAAATGAGCCCCCGCGCCAATCCTGCCTTTAATCGTCTTTAATTTTGCTTCAACATCTATTCATCACTTGTTTATTGACAATATTATTTTTGTCCGTTAGTCTTACGGGTAAATTTCAAGGCGGACCCGGAAGGCGGCGCGGGGTATATGGGTAGTAAAAAAGCGGCTGCATTCTGTGCCCCGGTAAAAACAGGTGGTTTCAGTGAAAGCAAAACAGAGAGCGGCCGCTGCCGGTATTATAGTAACAGTGATACTGGTACTACTCTGTGTCTTTGCGTTGTTCTCCGGTAGCGTCAGTATCTCCCCGGGAACAGTTGTACGGGTACTCCTTGGACAGGAACGGGACACCCCGTTCGCGAAAATCAT
Source organism: Treponema sp. (assembly GCA_031278025.1). Next base: position 1,887 of record JAITLF010000293.1, on the reverse strand, counting down.
CTGGGACTTCAGGCTGCCCCGAATCGTCATGGCCATCCTGGCGGGGATGATGCTTTCTGCCGGGGGGACCATCTCACAGGCGGTATTCAGGAATCCGCTGGCTGATCCCTATATTGTAGGTATCAGTTCCGGCGCGGTGGCCGGCGCCGTACTTGCCTTTATGCTGGGATTACCGGATTTTTATTACGGGCTTTTTTCTTTTTTTAGCGCCGTCGGAGCCGCGTTTCTTGTTTTTCGCTTCTCCACCCGCTGGGGCAGGACCGACACATCCCTGCTCCTCATCACAGGCGTGGCGGTCAGCGCCTTTCTGAGCGCCCTTACCTCATTTTGCATGTACCTTGCCGGACAGGATTCCTACCGCATTGTGATCTGGACCATGGGTTATCTGGGATCGGCGTCCTGGGATCGCATCGTGCTGCTGGCAATTCCCTTTGTTTTGGGGATGCTCTATTTTCTGTATTGCCGCCACGATGTTGACGCCCTGCTCCTCGGCGAGGAAGAGGCCCATTCCCTGGGAGTTAAAGTGGGCCGCCTGAAACGGAGGCTGCTTTTGGTTGTAAGTCTTCTGGCCGCTTTTTCCATAGCGTTTACGGGAATGATAGGGTTTGTCGGCCTTATCGTACCCCACACCATACGGGGGTTGACGGGGAACAACCACGGCCGCCTTATCCCCTTGGCCGCATATACCGGGGGCATGTTTCTCCTCTTCGCCGACATACTTGCCCGGACCCTCATTGCGCCTGTGGAGATTCCTATCGGGGTAGTTACCGCTTTTTTCGGCGCCCCGTTTTTTCTCGTTCTGGTAATACGCATAGGGAGCAAGCCGGGTAAAGGGGGATCATTTGGATATTGAGGTCCGCAATCTCAGTTTTGCCTATCACGGGCGGGTAGTACTAAACGAGATTTCCCTTTCCCTGCGTTCGGGCGAATTCCTGGGCCTTTTGGGGCCGAACGGTTCGGGAAAAACAACTTTCCTTAAAAATCTTCTGGGTTACCTGAAACCTAAAAAAGGCAGCATCGTTTTTTCGGGGGTATCCGATCCCCCCGGCGCAGGCGATCCCGCGCGGTTTCTCGCCTTTGTCCCCCAGCGCCCAACCCTGGCCATGTCCCTTCCGGTACGGGAGCTTGTCCTTATGGGCAGACTGCCCCATATCCGTTCCCGCTGGGCCGGGTACGACAAACAGGATTATCAAAAAGTCGAGGCGGCGCTTTCGGCGCTGGGTATCGCGGATCTGGCGGACAGGGATGCGGCAAGGCTTTCCGGGGGCGAATTGCAGAAGGTGATCATCTGCCGCTGCCTAGTTCAGGAGGGGGATGTGTTTTTGCTGGACGAGGTAACGTCCGGTCTTGATCTCAACCATACCATCGAAATAATGGAGCTCATACGGCGGAAGGCCGATGAGGAGGGGAAGCTCATCGTAGCGGTATTCCACGATCTCAACCTCGCGTCGCGGTACTGCGACAGGTTGGTTTTTATCAAAAACGGTACTATCCGCTGCCAGGGCAGCCCTTTTGAAGTTCTTACGGAACGGGTGATAGAGGATATCTACGGCATACGGGCCCTTGTGGAAAAGGGCGAAGACGGGAAACCTGTCGTCCTGCCCCGGCGGGCCTTTGATACGCCGGACCCAGCAGCCTGTTGCGCTTCGCGCGTAAAACCCCGAAAAATCGCCGATTAGGCGATTTTTCCCCCTGCAAACCGCGTATTGAAAACCCGGCCATGATCCCCTATGATTAATGCGTAAATCGATTGAACCCCGAGGCGGTAATGGCTGTTAATATCAGGTACAAAGACAGCGTATTCTCCTTTCTCTTCAGCGATCCCGACACCCTGCGGGAACTCTACGGGGCCATAGCCGGCGTTGACCTTTCTCCGGACATACCCGT
>JAITLF010000256.1 GCA_031278025.1 Treponema sp. | reverse complement strand
GCCCCATATCGGAGGAGGTCTTCATGTGATCCCCGGAAAGGATCCCCAGGCCCCCGGAATAGATGGGCAGGGATACATCCATGCCGTATTCCATGGAGAAGTAGGCTACTACCTCCTTCTTGCTGCCCCGGTACCAGGTATCCCCCTTCTTATACTGCTGAAACCGGTCGTACACATCCTTAAGGGCGGCCAGATAAGAATCGTCCTTAGCCGCCAGGGTAAGCCGCTCCGGGCTTACCATGCCCAGGGCTTTGATAGGGCTCTGCTGGGACTTCAGCCAGGCGTCATAATCGAGCCTGATAAAAAGCTGGACCGCATCGTAGTTCCATGAAAGCCAGAGATTGCGGGCTATCTCTTCCAGGGGCTTTAATGACGGGGGAAGCTTCGGTTTAACGGTATACGTGGAAATATTCATGATTTAAGCTTATGCCCGCGGGGATTGTATGTCAACGAGTGGCTTTTAGGACCCCGGGGCGGCCTTTAGGGCTTCCCGGATCCCGCGGCTTTCCGGCTAACGGAGGCCGAAACGCCGGGAAAGTTCCTTTACATGGCTGCCGATGAAGACGGCCCCATAGCAGGTAACGGCCGCCCCGACGGTGATTCCCAGGGGAAGCAGATAGGAGGAGCCCTCCGAAGCGGCAATTTTGATAAAATCCATCCCCAGAAAGGCGCTGGTAAGGGAAAAAAACAGGATAAGTCCGGCAACCACCCAGCCCCGGAGGGATATTCCCGCCTCTTCCCCGGCTGCTTCGGTGGAATTTCCGGCAGTCTGCAGGTCTTCGGCGCACAATTTGGCCATCACGGCATCGACAAAGTCCGCCCGGGGGGGAAGAAAATCGTTCCGCAGCACATCCTGGGTAAGTTCAAAGCGTTCTATTTCCCGGGCGCAGGGGGGGCAGAAAAAACAATGCAGTTTGACCCGCAGACAGAACAGGAGGGGCGGCGTTTCCCCGCAGTATTCGTATACCCTGTCCAGCAACTCATCGCAGTTCATTCAAAACCTCCTTCGGCAATCCCCTTTAAGCGCTCCCTCAGCAGTTTTTTTGCCCTGAACACATGGGATTTGATCGTGTTCACCGGGAACCCCGTAATCGCCTCGATCTCCTGATAGGAACGGTCGTAAAAAAAATACATATCCACGCAGACCCGGTAACGCTCGGGGAGCTCCCCCACCGCCGTCAGCACCGCTTCCCGGGAGGCGCTGCGGACCAGCTTCCGTTCCGGGGTGTCCCATTCGACGCCCCCCCCATCCTCCACCAGGCTGTGGTACTCCCGGCGCCTGGTTACGCCGTTTACCGCCGTATTGTAGGCGATACTGTACAGCCAGGTTGAAAACCGGGAGCGGCCTTCGAAGCGGGAAAGGCTGCGGTAGGCCTTAAGGAACACTTCCTGCACAAAGTCGGCGGTATCCTCGTCACTGCGGAAGAAACTCCGGCCCATGCCGTAGACCGCCCTTTGGTGGCGGGCCATCAGGTAGCGGAAAAGCTCCTTCTCCCCCGCCGCCACCCGGCTGACAATGAAACGGTCGTCCGCCTCATCCATCGGCGGTTCCGGCCTGTCTTTGTCCAATCCAGCCTTGCCCGGTACGGCATCCCCCGGCGGGAACTTCAAGATCGCGGGGCCCTGTCGCTGCGTTTTATGCCGTAGTAGATCAAAAACCCGGTACCGATGGAAAGGGGAATAAGCCCCCCCAGGAGCACATAATTCGCCCCCTGAACAATGGCCAAAAAGATAGTCAGCGTAAGGCCCACCGTCTCCAGAAGCAGCCCCGCCAGCAGGCTGAAGGAAAGCAGGTCAAAGCGGGGCGGGACATATTGGCCGGCCTTGACGAGCAGGGTCTTATGCCGGTAATTCCAGAGGAGGTAGAAAAAAATTAACACCGACCCCCACACGATCCCCACAATCGGGATAATCGCGATGATTACCTGGGCGGCGGAAGAAACCGACTCCATACCATATTGCTCCTTTGTATTAAACAAAACCCCGCAATATGTCACTTTATATGTCCGGGCCCGTTTCGTCCAGTTAAGACACCCCTCCGGGGCTTTTTGTTGCAAAATCTCATTTGCACATCATTTGCGTGCAAGAAGACCCCCGCCGTATTGCCGCCCCGCCGGTTCAGGATTGCCGCGGCCCGGCGGCCCCGGCAAATTTAATATCCGCGCGGTAACGCGGCAAACTCCTAGGACCAGAGCCGGTTGTTGGACAGCTCGTAATTCCAGCCGTCCGTGGGCTCCCACTGGCCGGGGATAAGGGGATGAATATGTTCGGCGATAAGCTCTTCGTTGAGTTCATCAATACCCAGGCCGGGCTTATCGGGGACATCAATGTAGCCCCTGTTCACGATTGGTTTGGGCAGGCCCTTGACCAGGTCATCCCACCAGGGTACGTCTACGGAGTGGTTCTCCAGGACCAGGAAATTCTCCGTGGCGGCGATGGAATGGACGCAGGCCATGGCGGCGATGGGGGTCTCCGCCATGTGGACCGCCATGGCCGCCCCGTATTCCTGGGCCAGGTCGCCGATTTTCTTGTTTTCCAGGATGCCGCCGGAACTTAGAATATCGGGGTGGATCACCGCGACGCCGCCGGCTTCCAGCAGGGGCCTAAAGCCCTCTTTAAGGTAAATGTCCTCCCCGGTGGCGATGGGGGTGGTGGTGGAATTGCGGAGTCTGACATATTCGCTGGTCATCTGCCAGGGGATCATGTCCTCCGCCCAGGCGATATTGTACGGTTCAATCCGCCGGGCCAGCTTGATGCAGTCCTCCACCCCCAGGTGGCCAAAGTGGTCAATGGCCAGGGGGATGTCCCAGCCGATCACCTCCCGCACCTCCTTCACGTACTGCTCAAGGTAGTCCAGGCCCTTTTCGGTAATGCGAATTCCCGTAAAGGGGTGGGCCACATTTTGAATGTCAAAGGCGGCGTTCCGCAGGGCGTGAAATTTGTCATCCAGCTTGTTCCTGCTGCGGAGGTACTGATGGTACTCCCGGCCCTTGTTGCGGAATTCCTCCAGGAAACCCAGGGGGGCGGTAAGAGTACCGGGGATGTCAAAGAGAAGGCCGATCCCCAGGTCCATCTTGAGGAAGGTAAAGCCCTTGCCCATCCGTTCCTTCAGGGCGTTCCCCATGTCCTTGCCGGTATGCCTGCCCTCGACATCGGTATCACAGTAACAGCGGATCTTGTCCCGGAATTTGCCGCCCAGCATTTGGTAAACAGGCACGCCGTAGGCCTTGCCCGCCAGATCCCACAGGGCGACTTCCACCCCGCAGACGCCGCCGCCCTGGCGGCTGTGATAACCGTACTGCTTGATTTTCCGGAAGATCTTATCGATGTTGCAGGGGTTTTCCCCAATAAGGAGATTCTTCAGCATAAGGGCGTAAGTCCTGGTTGCTCCGTCCCGGACTTCCCCATATCCAACAATGCCCTGATTGGTGTACACCTTCATAATGGTGCAGTGCATGGGGGCGTCTGCAATGTCGGTAAAACGAATATCGGTGATCTTCAGGCTGGAAGGTTTGCCGCCGCCCTTTACAAAGTTGAGCAGCTCCTCGTACTCGCTGCCGGATTTCTTCGACGAATTCGGTTCATTCATGATTATATTCTCCTGACAGTATTGTATAATACCGGTGTTTTTTTAGAAAGGCTGCGGCCGGTCAAGGGGAATGATAAAAGGGGAAGATATATGAAACTGAAAGACAGGGTGGCGTTTATTACCGACGGAGCTTCCCCGGCGGGGCGGGGGATTGCCGCCCGGCTGGCGGAGGAGGGGGCCCTGGTGGCGGCGAATGTGTTTCCCGCCGGGCTGGCCGCGCCGTCCCGGGCGGGGCTGATTACCCGGGCGGACCCCCTTTCCAAGGCCGGCATTGACACGGCGGTGCGGGAGGTCCTGGAAAAATACGGCCGCATCGACAGCCTGATCTTCAACAATAACGAAATAATCCCCGCCGCGCTGGAAGACTGCGACGACGAAACCTACGACCGGATCATGGGGGTGAATATTAAAAGCGCCTACCTCTACGCCGCCGCCGCCGGCCCTCCGATGAAGGAAAGGCGTTCCGGGAATTTTGTGTTCGTCAGCTCCATCCACGATGAGAAGCCCTTTGGCGCGTGCTTTGCCTACAGCATGGCCAAGGGATGCCTGAAAAACCTTGCCCGGGAGATGGTCCTGGACATGGGGAAATTCAACATCAGGACCAATGTAATAGAGATGGGGCCGATGGAAGGGGGCTGGGAGGATTTTTACAGTGATCTGTCCCCCCTTTACGAGCATGCCCGGGAGCGGCTCAACGGCCCGCGGATGGGAAACGTCCGGGATATTGCCGAGGCGGTACTGTACTTTGCCGGCGATGACTCGGGTTTTGCCAACGGCAGCGAGCTCCGCCTGGACGGGGGATTCCTTTTGACCTATATGCTCCGGCGGCGGAACCTGGACCGGGCCACGGATCAGGAAATAAAACAAATTTGGCAGCCGGGGGCATACGATGGGACTTGAAGGCAGGGTAGCGGTAGTGACCGGATCGGCCACGGGTATTGGGCAGGGGATTACCCTGGCCCTGGTTCAGGCCGGGGCAAAGGTAGCGGAAACCTACCACCGCGATCCCCCCGACGAAACGATCCGCCAGGTAAAAGAGGCGGGGGGTGATTTTTACCCCCTTAAGACCGATATGCGGGACCGGGACAGTATCCGGAACCTCTTTGTGGAAACCTTCAAGCACTTCGGCAGGATCGACATCCATGTGAACAACGCCGCAGTCCAGTTTAACAAGCTCCTCTTTGAGTACACCGAATCCGACTACGACTGGCTGATGGCGGTAAATGTGAAGGGCTACTGGCGGGCTATCCAGGAGGCGGCCCCCTATATGAAGCGGGCCCGCTACGGCAGGATCATCAACATCGCTTCTATCCACGATAAACGGCCCACGGGTTTTGACGCCATTTACTGTACCGCCAAGGGCGGGGGTAAGATGCTCACCCGGGAGGCCGCCCTGGCCCTGGGGCCCTACGGCATCACGGTGAATACCCTGAGCCCCGGGGCGGTCCAGGTGCCCCCCAGCGCGGTCAAAAAGCCCATCGCCCGGGACCCCGCCGGGGAGCCGCTGGATTTTTACAACTACCCCCCGGGAAATTTCCTCAGCGGCCGGATAGGCCAGCCCTATGATATGGGCTTCCTGGCCGCCTTTATGGCCGATGAGCGCAGCGTATTCATGACCGGCTCGGACATCCGCGCCGACGGCGGCGCCATGATGTACTAGCCGATAGAACAGTATTTCAAAGAGGATGTTGTATCGGCGAAAACATTAGACGCGCCTATAACCGCGCCGCCCATGCGCCATATCGCCGGAGGAGGCCTCCTCTTTTGCCGTCTTGAAGAATCTGCTATCATCCTCTCATGGATAAGGCATCCAATGGCCATTTATGACAATATTTCGGGCGATAACCTCGCCACGGCCCTTAAAAACACCCTGAAAGGCGCAAAACGGGCCGATTTTTGCATCGGCTATTTCAACCTGCGGGGCTGGGACCTGCTGCTCGAAAGCGTAGACGCGCTCCCCGGCGGCCGGCCTGACGAGCGGTTTGACGACGAGGCAAACTATAAAGCCCGTGTACTTATCGGTATGCAGAAACACCCCAGGGAAGACCTTGAAGATTACTACGCCTTCAAGAAAAAGGAAATTTCCAACGAAAAAGCCGTCAAACTGAAAAAAGAAATGGCCGCCGAATTCCGTAAGCAGTTGACCATCGGGCGGCCAAATAACAAGGACGAAGCCACCCTTAGAAAACTTTCCCGGCAGTTAAAAAGCAGGCAGGTAGCGGTAAAATTCCATTTGGCTTTCCCGTTACACGCAAAACTCTACCTTGCCTACCGGGAAGAGTATAACTCCCCCATAATCGGCTACCTGGGCAGCAGCAACCTTACGTTTTCCGGCCTTTCAAAACAGGGCGAATTGAATGTTGACGTAACCGAAAAAGACTCAGCTCAAAAACTTGAAACCTGGTTTCAGAACCGCTGGGACGACCAATACAGCATTAACATAAGCGGTGAACTGGCAAAAATAATAGACGAAAGCTGGGCGCGGGAAATTCCCCTCAAGCCCTACTATGTCTACATGAAAATAGCCTACCACCTTTCCCAGGAGGCCCGCGCCGGCCTTGCCGAATTCTCGGTGCCCAAACCGTTCCGTAAAGTCCTCCTGCCCTTCCAGCAGAACGCCGTGCAGGTGGCCGCCCGGCATCTCCACAAGCGCGGCGGGGTAATGATAGGCGATGTGGTCGGCCTTGGCAAAACCATAACCGCCACGGCCCTGGCGAAAATGTTTGAAGACGATTTCGGCTACCAAACCTTGATTATCTGCCCGCCCAATTTGCAGGAAATGTGGAATGATTATAAACTGGATTACGGCCTGCGGGCCGAAGTAATGTCCCTGGGGGAAGTGCAGAACAAGTTGAAGCACACCCGGCCTTTCCGCATTGTCATCATTGACGAAAGCCACAATCTCCGCAACCGCGACGGCCGCCGTTACCGCGCAATCCGCGAATACCTGTACCAGGCCGGTTCAAAAGTAATTCTCTTGACCGCTACGCCCTACAACAAAAGTTACCTTGACATGGGCAGTCAGTTACGGCTGTTCCTTGATGAAGACGCCGGTCTTGGCATGTCGCCTGACCGCTATATAAAAGAAATCGGCGGCAAGGCGGAGTCTGAGGCCCGGCACCAGGTAAAAGACACTTCCCTTGCGGTCTTTGAAAAAAGCGAATACTCCGAAGACTGGTCAAGCCTTATGCGCCTGTTTCTCGTGCGCCGCACCCGCAGGAGTTCACGGCGGCGTTTGAAGGGAGAATGCTGACTTCGTGTAAGCCGCTCTTTCTTCGCTTTCATAAAGAAACTATATTAGTTTTTCTTGATTTTGGACTTTACCCCTTTAGGTAGACAGTATCAGGCGGCTTCACCAGCATTAAACCCGTCAGGGGCCACATAGTCAAGTGCCGAATGGATACGAATCCGGTTATAATATGCCTCCACATACATGAACACCGACTGCCGGACTTCCGTTGCGGAGTGTTTTCCCTCAAACGTTTCCACCTCCCCCTTGAGGGTCTTGAAAAACGATTCGGCGCGGGCGTTGTCCCAACAGTTCCCCTTGCGACTTATGCTCTGCCTGACGGACGGACACCGCAGTTCACGAAAGGCTTTTGAGCAACACGGTACGCCACGGTCGGAATGAAATGTCAACCCCGGTGAGGCGGCGCGGTTTCTGACCGCCATTTCAAGAGCCGGAATGACCGTGTGCTCATTCTCCATGCCGCCGCTCAAGGCCCACCCAATGACCTTCCGGTCATACAGGTCCAGTATTATCGTCAGATACACCCAGGTGCCGGAGGTA
>JAITLF010000255.1 GCA_031278025.1 Treponema sp. | reverse complement strand
ACCCCCAAACCCGAACGCCTCATCCAGCGCATCATTCACATTGCCACCAACCCCGGCGATCTCGTCCTCGACTCCTTTGCCGGTTCCGGCACTACCGGCGCGGTGGCCCACAAGATGGGGCGGCGCTGGATCATGGTGGAACTGGGCGAACACTGCCACACCCACATCATCCCCCGGCTGAAAAAGGTCATTGACGGCGAAGACCCCGGGGGCATTACCGAAGCGGCGGGCTGGAAGGGCGGCGGCGGGTTCCGGTATTACCGGCTTGCGCCGTCCCTGCTGCAAAAGGACAAATGGGGCAACTGGATCATCAACAAGGAATACAACGGCCCCATGCTTGCCGCGGCGGTCTGCAAACTGGAAGGCTTTACCTACGAGCCCTCGGAATCCGTCTACTGGATCCACGGTAAATCCACGGAAAACGACTTTATCTACGTTACCACCGCCCACCTTAGTCACGAACAGCTTACCCTGCTCTCCGAAGAAGTGGGAAACAGGCGGACTCTCCTCGTTATGTGTACCGCTTTTCGTTCCCGTTCCGGCGGCTTCTCCAACCTGACCATCAAGAAAATACCCAACACGGTCCTCGCCAAATGCGAATGGGGCCACGATGATTACAGTTTACAGATAGAAAACCTCCCCATGGCGAAAAAGCCGGAAAAGGAACAGCCCGGCTTATTTGATGAGGGTGAAGCATGAAAAAAAAGACTTTTCTTCGTTCCGGCGCCGCGGAATTTCTTATTTTCTCATTTCAGGCCAGAGAAGACGGCATAGAAGTACGGGTTCAGAACGATACAATTTGGCTCAGCCGGAAACTCATGGCAAAACTATTTGACTGCTCGGCCGATAATATTTCACTTCACCTCAAAAATATTTTCAAAGAAGGGGAGCTGGATGAACATTCAGCTGCCGAGGATTTCTCGGTAACTGCTTCGGACGGGAAAAACTACAAAACAAAACATTACAACCTTGATGCCATAATCGCTGTGGGCTATCGGATCAATTCCAGGCGGGCTGCCGCTTTCCGGCAATGGGCAACTTCAGTTTTGCGGGATTTTACCCTGCGGGGTTATATCATCGACAAAAAGCGCATGGAAAACGGCGCTTTTCTGGGGGAAGATTATTTTGAACACCTCCTTGCGGAAATTCGGGAAATCAGATTGAGCGAACGGCGATTCTATCAAAAAATCACCGATATATATGCTACCGCGCTTGATTACAGCAGGGACGCTCCCGTTACCAGGGATTTTTTCGCAAAAGTCCAGAAGAAACTCCATTATGCCGTTCACGGCCATACCGCCGCCGAACTTATCATAAAACGGGCGGATGTGGAAAAAGAACGGATGGAATTATTTGAGGAGGGGTCCGCGAATTATACGAATTAACACGAATTTCATTCGCGAGAATTAGCGTACTTCGCGGACTAAAGGATTGTGTCATGAGTGAAAAACTGGTCAACTCCATTGCCGGACGTTTGAGCCTGCGCCGTCCCTTGGCTGAAAGCCTTGGCATCCTGGCGCGGATAACCGAAATTATCACTTTGGAAAAAGACGAAGATTTACCGCGGCGTTGCGCGGTTATTCAAAGCGAGTACCCTTCGGTGACGGACTTTGAACGGGACTTTCCGTCCCTGTGTTTCGCCATTGCCACCGGCGTGGGCAAGACCCGGCTCATGGGCGCTTTTATCACCTACCTTCACCTGCATAAAGGAATACACAACTTCTTTGTCCTGGCCCCGAACCTCACCATTTATAAAAAGCTCATCGACGATTTTACCCCCAATACGCCCAAGTATGTGTTCAAGGGGATCGCCGAATTCGCCCAGGAACCGCCCCTGATCATCACCGGGGATAATTACGACTCCGGTATTAACGTTCATGCGGGACAGGCCGACGCCTTTTTTGGCGGAATCCATATCAATATCTTTAATATTTCCAAAATCAATTCCGAAGTCCGGGGAGGAAAGGCCCCCCGGATCAAGCGGCTTTCAGAATATATCGGCCAAAGCTATTTTGAATACCTTGCGTCGCTGCCCGGCCTGGTGCTTCTGATGGACGAATCCCACCGCTACCGCGCTTCCGCCGGGCTCAAGGCAATCAATGAACTCAAGCCCATCCTGGGCCTTGAGTTAACCGCCACCCCCTTCATTGAATCCGCTAAAGGGCCGGTGTTCTTTAAGAACATCATTTACGATTACCCTCTTTCAAAAGCGATGGAAGACGGCTATGTCAAAGAACCGGCGGTGGTAACCCAGAAGAATTTTAACCCCGCGCAGTTTACGGCGGATCAGTTGGAGCGGATTAAACTTGAAGACGGTATGCGCATCCACGAGGCCGTCAAGGTCGAGCTTGAAACCTACGCCCGCCAGAACGGAAAAGAAATCGTTAAACCCTTTGTGCTGGTGATCGCCAGGGACACTGCCCATGCGGCGGAATTAAAGAAACTGATAGAATCAGAGGAGTTTTTCAACGGCGTCTATAAAGGCAAAGTAATACAGGTTGATTCAAGCCAGAGCGGCGAGGAAAAAGAGGAAAATGTGGAACGCCTCCTTTCGGTGGAGAGAAACGACGAACCCACCGAAATCGTGATTCACGTCAATATGCTCAAAGAAGGCTGGGATGTTACCAACCTGTACACGATCATTCCCCTCCGGGCCGCCAATGCCCGCGTCCTGGTGGAACAGTCCATCGGCCGGGGACTGCGCCTGCCCTACGGAAAACGTACCGGGGTCTCAACCGTTGACCGCCTGAATATCATAGCCCACGACAAATTCCAGGAGATAGTTGACGAAGCCAACAGCCCCGGCTCAAAAATTCATCTTAGGGCCGTATATATTGATCCGGAGAACAGCAGGCAGAAAACAAAAACCGTTGTCGCTTCATCCAATTTTTCCCTGAGCATACGCCCGGTTTCTTCCGCTTCCGGCAAAACAGCGGCGGACGCTGTTAAACCGCTGTTTACGAAGCCCGTGGAACAGCAATTTGCCCAGGCGGTGGTAACGGCGATACAGAACCATGAAGACGTTCCATCATCAACATATCTCTTAAAAAAAGACGTAATTGCCATGCTGGTTAGTGAAGCGAAGGAAATGTATGCTCCCGATCAAGATGATTTACCGGGCATGGCGGAAGAAATTGATTACCAAAAAGTTACCGAAAAAATAACCCGTACCATGATCGATGGAATTATAGACATTCCCCGGATAGTGGTTGTTCCCAAGGGAAACACGAATATTGGGTATAACCGCTTTACCCTTCACTGTGATTCCATTACGTATCAGCCGGTGAGCCGGGATCTGCTCATCCAACAGCTCCGAACCAATGAACGGGAGACCCTGTCGTCAATAAGCAAAAACACATCAGGAGAGCGGCTGGAAGATTATCTGGTCCGAAGCCTTGTTGATTTTGAGGATATTTCTTACGACGACCAAAGTGATTTGCTTTATGACCTGAGCAAACAGCTCATCGTTCATCTTGGGACCTATCTTAAAACCGATGATGATATCCGCAATGTGGTGCTGTATCACCAAAAACAGTTGGCCGGTTTTATCCATGACCGGATGCTGGAACATCAAATCAAAATGGATTCTGATTTTGATGTTAAAATAAGCAGGGGGTTTACCGCCCTGAAAGAGATCGCTTTTACCGCCGATGACGGCGCCGGGCCGGTGAATTTCCGTACATCCAAATTTGACAAGTCAAAAATCGGCAGGATGATATTTACCGGATTCTCAAAATGCCTCTACCCGATTGTGAAATTCGATTCCGATACGGAACGCCGTTTCTCCGTTATCCTTGAGCAGGAAAGCCTCAAATGGTTTAAGCCCGCCAAAGGGCAGTTTCAAATTTACTACCAGGCAGGAAACGACATTTCCGAATATGTCCCGGACTTTGTCGCGGAAACCCCGGATGCCATCTACATGATAGAGACCAAAGCGGAAAGGGAGCTAACCTCACCGGAAGTACAAAACAAGAAGAAAGCCGCCGAGACCTGGTGCGCCCACGCTTCGGAACATAAGGCCCAAAACAACGCGAAGCCGTGGAAATACCTTTTAATTCCCCACGAGTCGGTCAAGGATAATATGACCCTTGAAGCGCTCTGAGCGGCGGGATTAGGCAGTTGTGGAACTTTTCTGTACTTCGCCGCGGTATATTTCATTCCAATGAACCTCCCAATGCTTTGACAATATCATCACCGCCAATAGAGTAACGGGGTTTACCAACAGATACGGCCTTGACGAAGTTCAGGGGCCGGGATACAATTATGTTAGCTTCAACTAATAAAAAAGACCCTCGATGAACCGGGGGCATGGGCCGGTTTCCGGGAACAATTCCTCCCCGGTCAGTGTACGGCCCCGAATACGGCGGTTTGGAGGAGTATCCTATGAAGGAACAGAAGCGGAAAACCGGTGTTGCCCGGCTTTTGGAAATTGCCGGGACAAAAAAATGGCTTGTCATAGCCGCCTGCGCGCTGGGGGCGGCGGCGACCTTCCTGCAATTCTTCCCCGTGGTGCTGGTGTACGGGGGCGTCATGGAACTGGTCCGCCACGCCGGGAACCTCTCCGCGGTCAACGGGGCCTATATGTGGCGGCTTGCCCTTTCCATGCTCGCCTGTTTTGCGGGGTTTGCCGTCCTGTTATATGTGTCAAATATCATTTCCCATATCGCGGCCTTTAATATCCTTTACGAACTGCGGATGAGGCTGGCGGAAAAACTCTCCCGCCTGGGGCTCGGCTTTTTTACCAATTCCGGCTCCGGGGCGATCAAGCAGGTGATGAGCGGCGATGTGGAAAGCATCGAACTGTTTGTGGCCCACCACACGGTGGACATGACTTCCGCCGCGGCGATTCCGGTTATCGCCCTTGTGGCTATGGGCATTATGGACTGGCGGCTCATGCTGGCGGCCCTGGTATCCGTACCCCTGGGTATTTTTATCTATGCCCGGCAATTCGCCTCGCCGGCCTCCCAGGCCGCCATGGAACAGTATTACAAGGGAATCGCCAACCTGAACAGTACGGCGGTGGAATTTGTGAACGGGATGCCGGTGCTGAAAATTTTTAACCAGACCGCCCTGGCCATGACCCGGTTTATCAACGACATCAAGGCCCATGCCGCGATGCAACGGGAGTGGGGCATGACCTATACCGGCCCCTACGCGGGTTTCGTAACGATTATCGGTTCGCCGTTGAGCTTCATCCTGCCTGTGGGGGTTATCCTCGGGTTTTTTGAGGCCGATTTGGCGGCCTATATTCCCAAACTGATCTTTTTCCTCCTGGTGGGGGGCAGCATGAATATCCCCCTGCTCAAGCTCATGTTCCTGGCGTCTCTGATGCAGCGGAATGTGGAAGGGGTCAAACACATCGACGAGATCCTCTATGCCGGAGAAATACCGGAGGCGGCGGAACCGAAAATCCCCGCGGACAGTTCCGTTGAATTTGAGGCGGTGGTTTTTTCCTATGGAGACCGGGAGGCGCTGCGCAAGGTTTCGTTCCGGGTGGAACCGGGGCAGCTCCTCGGTATTGTGGGGCCCTCGGGGGGCGGTAAAACCACCATCGCCCAGCTTGCCGCCCGGTTCTGGGACATACAGGGAGGGCATATCCGCATCGGCGGGGTGGACATCCGGGACATTGCCGTTTCGGAACTGATGAAGCGTATCGCCTTTGTGTTCCAGGAGGTCTACCTGTTCCGGGACACCATAGAAAACAATATCCGCATGGGGAACACCCAGGCTGACGCGGAGGATGTGCGGCGGGCGGCCAGGGCGGCTCAGGCGGAAGCCTTTATTCTTAAAACCCCCGGCGGCTACGGTTCGGTGATCGGCGAGGGGGGCGTGCACCTTTCCGGCGGCGAGGCCCAGCGTATCGCCATTGCCAGGGCGATCCTGAAAGACGCGCCCGTCATTATCCTGGACGAGGCCACGGCCTACGCGGACGCGGAAAACGAGGCGAAGATCCAGGCGGCCTTCGCGGAACTGACCGTAGGCAAAACGGTGCTGGTCATCGCCCACCGGCTTTCCACCATCCGGCACGCGGACAACATCGTCGTCGTGGAAGAGGGCCGTATTGTTGAACAGGGCGGACATGATGAACTGATGGCAAAAGGCGGCCTCTACGCCCGGCTGGTTGAAGCCTATTACCATGCCCAGTCCTGGGCGCTGGATGTAAGGGGGGAAGGAAAATGAAAAAAAACCGAAGCTTTTCCAAAACTTCAGGTTTTGGAAAAGCAACTCTGGATTTACATGAAAAAGCGGGCCTTGGACCGCTTTTTCAAAAGCATTCCCCAAAACCAACCGGGGTTTGGGGAATGCGCTGGCTCAACATGATTTCGGGGAACAACCCCACACAACTGGTTCCGTCCGTGCTGTGGCAGGTCCTTTCGACGATTCTCCAGAGTTCCCCCTACGGTTTCGCCCTGCTGGCCATTCTGGAATATTACGGGGTTCTGAAAACCGGGGCCGCCCCCAATGACGGCTGGCTCATTCTGCTCTGCGCCGCCGTGGTACTTGATTCCTTCATTTACTACCTCGTGAACCGCAGCGCCTACGTGTCCGCGATTACCGTGTCGGAAGATGTCGCCGAAAAGGGCCTGCTCGATCTGGCCGCCCGGATGAAGAGTCTGCCTATGGGCTTTTTTGGCCGCCGGGACCCCGGCGATCTTTCGACCCTGATGACCAGGGATTTTGAAAACATCATCTCCCTGCTTGCCCACATGCTCCCCCAGTTTGTTTCCGGCGCCACCTTCCCGCTCCTCGGTATTGGCGTACTCTGCTTCATCGACTGGCGGCTTGCCCTTGTCATCGGGGCGGTGGTCCTGCTTTCCCTGCCCCTGGCCTTTCTGGGCTGGTATTTGATAGGCCGTATCGGGAAAACGCACCATGCGGCGGTCAACGAGGCCAACTCCCGGATGCTGGAATATATCGGGGGCATCAAGCCGATCAAGGCTTTTAATCTGGGGGGCGATAAATTTCGGAACTTCCGGGATGCGGCGGACAATCTGAAACGGATAAGCATACGGCAGGAAGCCCTGATCGGGCCCGTGGCGGGGCTGGCCGGCGCGCTGCTCCACGCGGCCCTGCCCGCGGTGATGGTCCTGGGGACCTGGCTCCTCCTGGGGGGAGGCCCCGGGCAGGGCCTTCAGGCGGAGGTCCTCATCATGTTCCTGGTGGTGTGTATGCGGATCTGCGATCCCCTGTTAATGGCCCTGGTGTTTATGAGCGAGATGCTCTACATGAGCATTTCCGCCCGGCGTATTCAGGATGTGATGGACGAACAGCCCCTGCCGGAACCGGCGGCCCCCGTGGTCAACAGGGATTACGCGATCCGGTTTGACCGGGTGAATTTCGCCTACAACCAAAAGCAGGTGCTTTTCGACGTTTCCTGCGGGATGAAGCACGGCGGCATGACCGCCCTGGTGGGCGCGTCCGGTTCGGGTAAATCCACCATCACGCGGCTCATTGCCCGTTTTTGGGACGCGGACAGCGGAACCATCTCCATAGGCGGCGTCCCCGTCAGGGATATGCGGAGCGATCAGCTTCTTGCCCAAATCTCCGTGGTGTTTCAGGACGTGTACCTTTTCCGCGACACCAT
>JAITLF010000236.1 GCA_031278025.1 Treponema sp. | reverse complement strand
TCTTAGCCGCAGGGCGGGCGCATTAAAAAAAGAATACCCCCGCCGGGGGCGCCGGTGTTGCCGGACCCGAGTTTTTCGATCAGAAACCCGGGTTTGCGCAGCGCAAAAACACTTTTCCGCTGCGCAAAAACACTTTTCCGCTGCGCAAAAACACTTTTCCGCTGCGCAAAAACATTTTTCCGCTGCGCAAAAACACTTTTCCGCTGCGCAAAAACACTTTTGCGGCGTAAAAACCCAGGTTTACACGCCGCAACCCCGGGTTTACACGCCGCAGGCCCCGCCGCCGTCAGTTGCCGGTAGTACCGCCGGTACCGCCGCCAGAAACCGCGCCGTAGCCGCCGCAGCCGCCGGCGGCGGTAAGGGAACCTGTGGCGGCTGTTCCCTAAGAATGTTTAATGCGCCCGCCCTGTGCCGCATCGGTTATTTTGAACTCCTTGGGGTATTCACCGGCGGCGGTTTTGTATCTCTGTTTCCCGCTGCTCTATAGCGCCCTTCAGTATGGCAAGCTCGGAGAGGATAGCCCGGATCGCCGGAGCATCGGCGGAAACCGACGGCTCGCTCCGTTCCACAAAGGCACTGTAGGCTTCCGCGCCCAGGCGGGAAATAAGGCGCTGGGCCTGGCCCTCAAGCTGCTTGATTTCCAGCACGAGAACACCCCGTTCTCCCAGGTCCTGGGCTTTGGCGCCGGCCTTGTTTACGAATTCACGGGAGGCGCTGAGACCCCGCTCTCCCCAGTCCTGGGCTTTTACCCCGGCCTTGCCGGCCAGCTCTTTGGAAACCGCCAGCCCCTGATCCATGAGTTCTTTCATTCTCTCGCTAAAGCTCATTTCGTATCTCCTTATTTCCGCTTGATGCCCAGAATGCTTAAATCATCGTACTGGGCGTCTTCATTGAGATGAGTATAATACATATAGTTGTCGTTTTCAGGACACTCCCGTGTATTACAACAATAATCCTGATACTGAAGGAAGTACGCGCTGAGGAATTCGTCTACCTTTTTGTCAACCAGGATCCGGGTTTCTTCCCCCGCAGCGGGGGGTTTGTAGATGCGGAACACCTTTTCCACCGAAACCAGCGCCATGATGGCTTCTTCTACCGTACCGTTACAGCGGGTAAAATCGAATTTGAGTTCCCGGCCTCCTGCGGGGCGGCCTCCTGCGGGGTCGTGGCGCTTTCCCAGGGTGTAGACCTGGCGGTTCATCACGGCGTTGATGACGGCTTCTACACGGGCAGCGCCCATCTCTTCGTCCCCGCCGTCCCGGAACGTGCGCTTGGCTTCCTCAATGCCGTCCGTATACAAAAAGAGAATGTCCCCGCTTCCCAGGGTAAACGTTTGGACCGTATAGCCCCCTTTGGTTTCTACCAGCATGTTCGGGAGTACGCCGGCTGCGGGGGTCTCCCGGAGGGTTATCGTCTTCATCCGCCGGTCAGAGGCGTCGAACCAGTGGATGATGTTGTCCCCGGCGTTACAGAACCGGATGAGGCCGGTATAGGAGTCGAAGAGGGCCAGGGTAAAGGCGGCAAACCGGCTCTTGAAGCCCAGGGCTTCGATGAAGTCGTTGATTTGATAGACCGCATCCTCAATGCGCATACCCGTGGCATCGGGTTTCCAGGTCTTGAAGTAGTTGAGGAACATCGTGGCTACCTGAATCATGATGAGGGCGGCGGGGACGCCCTTGCCGGCCACATCGCACTTGATGACGGCAAAGTACCGCCCATTCAGGTCCTGGTAATCAAAGTAGTCGCCGGATACGCCTTTGGCGCCTTCATAATACCCGAAAAACTGGGCGTACTTCGTGTCTTTATACCCGGCAGTCAGTTTATTCCCCTCACGGTCGATTCCCAGGGGGATGAATTTCTTCTGAATCTCCTTCCCGATAACCAGATCCTGGGATACCTGGGCGGCCCTGACAAGGCTGCGGGTCATATCATTGATGGCGGCTCCCAAAACGGCCAGTTCATCCTTGGATTCAATGCGGATGCTTACCCCCTCCAGCCTGGATTTGTCGTCCGTATCCCTGATGAGTTCTACGTGGCTTACCAGGCGGCGTATAGGGTTGATGATGAAACCGGAGAGAATCAGGGCTCCCAGGATGCCTATGGCGAGGGCGGAAAGCGCTACAAAGAGGATGACCTGCTGGAGCACCCGTTTGCCCCGGACGATTTGATCCAAAAGGGAATCAAGGGAAACCTCCAGCCGTATAAGGCCCCGGAAATAATAGTCGTCCGTACCCTGGCGGTACAGGATGGGTTTGAAGAATATGTAATTCCGGCTCATGCTGTCCGCCGGACTATCGGTGCGGAAAACCGGTTCAGAGCCGATTTCCCCGTACATTTGGAAAAGCTCCTCGTTCAGCCGGGTTTCAAGGAAAGCAAGCGCGGCCTTGCTGCCAGGCTCCCCGGCACGGGCGGTCAGGGCGGCAATCTCCGCGGCAAGGTTCCCCACACGGGCATGGGCGCGTTCGTTCAGCCTCGCCGCGATAGTTTCAAGCTGGGGGGTAAGCCGGTCGGAAAGGCGGGAAACGCCGATCTCCAATTCGTCGGTATCGATCTTATCAAGGATGTCCGGATCATTGGTGGCCCAGACCAGGTCGTCAAAGACCGGGGTTGCAGGATCATACCCTGTTATAGTCGCGTAACGCGCTTCGGGGACCGCGCCTATCCCCGCGGGGAGCAAGCTCAGTTCCTGGATGTTCTCCCCCGGCAGGTACGCCCGGACGCCGGACGCAAGGCTCTCCATCAATACCGAGGAGCGGTCCCTAAGCCCCTTCAGCAGGGTTTCCTGCTGGGTTTGGATCATCCTGAAATACAGGGGCGCCGATACCATAATCACCACTAAAAGCACCAGGCCTATGGTAAAAGAGGCAAGTTTGAGCCCTAAACCTGCCCCCCGCCGCGTAAAAAGGGCAATCCGTTTTTTCTTTTCCGCCGGCATAAGAACTCCTGAAACGAGGGCCGCAGCCGCTGCCCGTAAGACCGCATAATCGGCCACCACCGATCCGAGTCCCGAAAGAGAAGCGGCAAGCCCGACCGCGCTGAAGAGCAACATACCGGCGAAAACGAGTATACCCAGGTCGAAGGCAATGGCGGTATCCCCGACGGATTCGCCTGAGCGGATGTCCGCGAAGGTTCCCGCTGAAGGGAAATACCGGGAGATTGGGACCTCCTCCATAAAACCCGAAACTGCCCAGAGGTTTCCGGAAAGAATGAGCACGATAAGGGGCATAAAAATACGTACCTCGAAAAAACGCCGCTTCCGGCGCCGGAGGCTCTTCATGAACGGTATACCTGCTTAAAAAATATCTGTATTACAATATCGGCGGCGGGCGGATTTTTTTAAATGAAGATGAAAAAGGGGTTGTAAAAGAAGTCTCCGATTCGGCGGGAGGGCGCCGACCCGCTTCAAACCGGTTCTGCCGTGACGGCCAGACCCTAAAGACAAAAAAGAACCGGGGAATTCCAAAGGAACCCCCCGGTTCAACGGTGCTTGCCGATGGATTCAGGCGTTGATCCCCCCGGATGATTCGGTACGG
>JAITLF010000209.1 GCA_031278025.1 Treponema sp. | reverse complement strand
TAATGCCCAGAGCCGCGCCGGCGGCGGCAAGCCTTCCGGCGGCCTCAGCGAGTTCCGTGGCGGAACTGTCGAGCAGGGCGCGGAGTTTCCGTTCCCGGTGACGGTCGTCTATCCCGTAGAGGAAGCGGAGAAAATCGGCGCCGCCCTTTTCCGCGGGGGTACGCGGGCGGGTCTCTTTGGCATAACTCCCGATTATCGCCTTTTCCAGTGTTTCCTCGTCAACGGGTGTCCGCGCCTGCTTTCGCAAAACGGCGGCAAAGGCCCCGGCCGACCTGAGAGGATCGGGATCCCGGTAACTGGAACAGTGGAAGCACCTTTCAAGCCCGTCGGGATGGGCAAAGGCCCCGTAAGCGCCGCCTTTCATGCGGATCTCCTCCCAAAACGCGCCGGTGGAAAGGTGATGGGACAGCACCAGTTCCGCCGCGTGTTCCCGCCGGGTAAACGGAGAAGCCGGCAGGGAGATCGCGGCAAAGCCCACCTGCAACGAGGCCGATGAAAAGACCTCGATTGAAGTATACTCCGAAATGTTCTCCGAATTACGCGGCGGAGAAACCCGCGGCGGCGCGCCGGATACGGCACTTTCCCGTAAGGCAAGAAAAGGGGCCGCCTCCCGGGATGCGGGAAACCGGGGTCCGGGCGCGCCGAAGGGCCCGACGCCTTTCGCGGCAAGGGAAAGAGACGCGGGGAGGCTTTCGGGAGAGGCGGTTATGTTTACAATGGCGCCGGCTGTACGGAGCCGGTCCCGGATGCCGGTCAGGACGCGGCTTACTTCGGCTATGTCATAAGAGGCGATCCGGTGAACAAAGTAAAACTGCTCAAGGCCGCCCCAAATTTCTTCCACCGCCAGGGACCGGGAAAAAAAGCGGGCGGATCGTGTAGCGGCATAATTATGGCCCGTGGGGGCAAGGCTCGAATCGCAGTCGTTCTTCATTTCCATGACAAGGTCTTTAAGGCGTCTGAGATCGGAAAAATCGGCCTCCGTAATAAGGCGCAGGGTAATATCCAGGGAAGCGGCGGCTTTTTCGTCCAGGGCTTTCAGGCGGTAGATGATCCAGTCTCTGCCCGCAAGATCGAAGATGCCCGAAGGGGTGGGAACGGCCGATGCGCCGCCGGGCAGCGCCGAACCGGTCTGCAGCGAGGCGTTAAGGTCGCCCGCGGTTCCGGCGAGCAGGCTTGAGACCGCGGCGTAGTCCATGCCCGGAAGCCCCACGGAAACAACGGCGCGGGCAAACAGGGGCAACCAGAGGTAGTCTTCCGGGGGAAGGGTATCCACGGGAAAGGCAATGCTCAGGTAGCTGATGCCGTTGGTAAAAAGCCCGTGCGACAGGGCCGGAACCCCGCTTAAGTCGTGAAGTTCCCGGGGAACGGTCTCGATCTCCGCTTTAAGGTCTTTCCGGGAAAGGTGGGGTATTGTCTTTAAGACCAGGGGATCCTCCCCGGCGCCCTGTATCCGCGCCAGTTCTTCGGACTTTTCCCTGATCGCCCGCCGATCCTCCCCGGAAAACGCGGCTTCCCTGGCCGCCAAAGACGCGGCAAAGGCGGCCTCCTTCTTTTCCAGGTAACCTTCTTCCGGTTCAACAACAACCAGCGCCCGGTGGGGATTATCCAAAAAGTACTTTTGGATAAGGGATTCCACATACCGGCTGTCCGCGGGAAGACGATCCTTAAACCGGGTAAAATACGGGACAAAGAGCAGGCTTTCCCAGGGTTTTGTCCCGTAAAGCCAGCCGTGAAGCGAACGCCTGAGCCACACAAGGGAATAGGGTCCCCCGGCGCGGCGTATCTCCCGGTTGGAAAATTCAATGCCCAAAAGGGCGGCTTCAATCTCGGTTTTGGGAATCCCCTCCCGTACACAGCGCGCCAATTCTTCCAGGATAAGATCTTCAATCCGCTTCGCCTTTTTTTCGATTTTACCGGCTTTATCCGTACCGTCCGAAATATCTACCCCGCGAAGGCCCACGGTAAAAACTGTTTCCCGCAGTTCGGTTTCAAGTCCGCAGGAGGGGACGAGGTCCTCCCCCAGGCCCGACTCAAGAAGGGCGCGGACAAGCGGGGAACCGTCATGGCCCAGCAGGGTTTCCGCGAGGACGCTCAGGGCCAGGGTTTCGGCGGGATCGGTTGAGTCCGAGCAGAGCCAGGAGATGAACACCGCGGCTTTCGCGTCCGCGCCGGCCGGGCAGGGAACTCGTATTTGCCGGGGAGCTTGCCAGGGTTCGGCCCTGGGAACCGGTGCGGGAACGCGGCCCGCGGGCAAAGAGGCGAGAAACTTTTCGTTGAGAAAGCTGAACTGCCTTTCCGGGGGGATGTTCCCGGCCAAAAAGATACGGCAGTTTGCCGGGGAATAGCGGGTACGGTGGAACTCCTTCAGTTTTTCCCAGGTCAGTTCCGGGATGTGGTCCGGGTCGCCCCCTGATTCAAAGTCGTAGGGGGTCCCGGGAAGCACCGATTTTACGGACCAAAGCCCGGTATAGGCGTCGGGCGAGGAGTAACTCCCCTTCATCTCGTTGTAGACTACGCCGGTTATGGAAAGCCTGTCCCCGGGGGAAAATTCCAGGCGGTGGCCTTCCTGTAAAAAAGTCCATTCCGAAAGCAGCGGGCGGAACACCGCGTCGCCATAGACCGCCATCAGGTTAAAGTAATCGTGTTCGTTCACAGAACTTGCCGGATACACGGTCTTGTCCGGAAAGGTCCACGCGTTAAGAAAGGTCTGGAGACTCCCCTGGGCAAGAACCAGAAAGGCGTCTTTCAGGGGGTAACGCTCCGAACCGCAGAGTACCGAATGTTCCAGAATATGGGCCGCGCCGCTTGAATCTTCCGGGCTGGTGGCAAAGACAAAGGCGAAAAGATTCTCCGGATCATCGTTGAAGATGTGGAAAACCTCCGCCCCGCTTTTTTGGTGCCTGGCCCAAATACCCTCGGCGTTCAATTCCTCCAGATCGGCAATTTCCAGTATCTCAAAACCGCTATCCAGAATATCTCCGGCGTTAAATCCTGTTTTCATATAACAATGTCCTCATCGGTATAGAGAAATATCTTTCCGGTCTCGCGGGCGGTACGGAACCAGGAGAGGAATTCCTGGGCCACGGCGTCTACATCCCTCCGCAGTACAGGCCCCATGTATTCCTGTTCCTCAAGCACAAGGGCCCGGCGGTGGGCGGAAATATTGGAAAGTATCTTTTCGGTGAATTCCGGGGAGCGGCCCTTGACCAGCAGGGCTATGTCAATATCGCTCATCTCCCGCAGTTTTTCCTGAATAGGCTTGTTTTCGGCAAGTATCATGTCGTCCAGGGTGTAGAGCCTCTCCTTGATAGACCGGCCCAATTCCGGGTCCTCCTCGTCCAGCTCTGTAAGCAGGCGATCCCCAAACGAAATATCGGCGTG
>JAITLF010000206.1 GCA_031278025.1 Treponema sp. | reverse complement strand
TATATCCTGTCAGCCAACAAATAATGGCATCAACATCTTCTTTGGTCTGTCCCTTTTTTTCCGCCTTTTGAATATAAAACGGATAGACACTTGAAAAACTAGCTTTAAATATTCTTGGGCTTTCCATGGTTCATTAGTGATATACTTTTTTGATTCTTTAGTCAATACTTTCCAACAAATTTTAGCCCAAATTCCGCCTGACCTTCCGGCGCTATATGACGTTTTTGCCGGCCCGAATAGGCTTCCATACGCATAAGATCCAAACAGATATATACTTTGTTCCAAAATGCGCCCTGCCCATAAGCGGCATCTGCAATTTTTGAACCTTTGACCGCGTTTAGGCGGCAGGAAGCTGTTCCATAAGCTGGGAATGATTCGATATTTTGGAAACCGCAAATAGCGCGAATAGTATTAGCGATAATCCGCGTCAACATTTGCGGTCATTAGCGGTCAAAACACGGCTGTTGTGGGGGGAGGGGGGGGGGGGGTGTTGAGGCTGACACGATTCGAACGTGCGACCTTCAGATCCGCAATCTGATGCTCTATCCAACTGAGCTACAACCTCTTTTCGGAGCAGGGAGGATTTGCCCTCCGCGCTCCCGCCGTATAACCGGCTGTTTTTCATTTTCGGAGCAGGGGGGATTCGAACCCCCGGATCCCTTTAGGGGATCAACTCCTTAGCAGGGAGCCCGATTCGGCCGCTCTCGCACCGCTCCAGAATTCATATACTAAAAAACCTTAAAAGCCGATGTTGCGGCACAACGGTTTTCAAGACCGCCTCCTTACCGCCTTCAAATCCACTAACTTTATGATTTAACACCCAGGGAAACACCCGGTGCTTTCGCAACGGAGCAGGGGGGATTCGAACCCCCGGTACCTCGCGGCACAACGGTTTTCAAGACCGCCTCCTTCAACCACTCGGACACCGCTCCCAAACGAGTTTTAACAATACCTGAAAAAAAAACGGGATGTCAAGAGCCATAACCGTAAAAATCCAGGGCGAGCGCATTAAACATTCTTAGGGAACAGCCGCCATAGGTTCACTTACCGCCGTCGGCGGCAACGACGCCTCGCCAGACTTCATCATGATGTCCGGCGCGGTTTCTGGCGGCGGTACCGGCGGTACTACCGGCAACTGACGGCGGCGGGGCCTGCGGTGTGTAAACCTGGGTTTTTGCACCGCAAAAGTGTTTTTGCGCAACACAAACCCGGGTTTCTGATCAATAAACCGGGGTCCGGCTACACCGGAGCCCCAGCGGTGGTATTCTTTTTTAATGCGCTCGCCCTGCGTAAAAACCGCAATTTGCAATACCTCCGGCAGGACGTTGCGGGACAGAACCCCGCATTGCCGGCGCTTCAACTTTTTGGTATATTCAAGGCTGCGGCGGCTAAAGCTGCGGGGGAGTAACAGGATGAACGAACGGCTTGAATCCATTTTGCGCAAACATGATGAATTATCCCGCATGATCCAGGACCCGGATCTGGTAAAAGATCAGAAGAAGTACCGGACTATTATGAAAGAATATTCCCAGGCCAGTGCGGTTGCCGACTCCTGGAAGGAAATTGAAACCTTCTCCCGGCGAATCGCCGATGCCAAAGCCCTGATTCAGGACGAAAAAGACCCGGAAATGCGGGAACTGGCCAGGGAGGAATACCGGGACCTGGAACAGCGGCTCATCGAAGCCGAAGACCGGCTCAAGATACTGCTTATCCCCAAAGATCCCTTGGATGAAAAGAACATCATCATGGAAATCCGGGCTGGTACGGGAGGCGAGGAGGCGGCCTTGTTCGCGGCGGACCTGTTCCGCATGTATTCCCGGTTCGCGGAAACCAAGGGCTGGAAGTTTGAGATCATGAGTTCCAACGAGACGGAACTGGGGGGGGTTAAGGAAATCGTCTTCTCCATCAGTGGCAGCAACGTCTACGAAAACCTCCGTTACGAATCGGGAGTACATCGGGTTCAACGAGTCCCCGCCACCGAAGCTTCCGGCCGCATCCATACCTCGGCGGTAACGGTGGCGGTCCTCCCCGAAGCCGACGAGACGGAAATCGACCTGCGGCCTGATGACCTGAGAATAGACGTGATGAGGGCCGGCGGCCCCGGCGGCCAGTGCGTCAACACCACCGATTCGGCGGTGCGTATCACCCACCTTCCTACGGGGGTAACGGTACACTGCCAGGATGAAAAGAGCCAGATAAAAAACAAGGCCAAGGCCATGCGCATACTCCGGGCCCGTATTTACGAGATGGAAGAGGCCAAGTCCCGGTCGGAACGGGCGGAGGCCCGGAGAAATCAAGTGGGATCCGGGGACCGCTCCGAACGGATCCGGACCTACAACTTCCCACAGAACCGGATGACCGATCACCGGATCAACCTTACCCTCTATAAGCTGGACCTTATCATGCAGGGAGATGTGGAAGGCCTCTTCGACGCCCTCAAGCTTTCCGCTCGGGAGGAACTCTTGGGAACAAAGACCGAAACCAGGACCGAATCTTCCTCTCATACCGGGTCCGATGAAAAGTCGGACGCCAAGACGATAAAATCCAGAGTTCCTGTGCCGGAACCGGTAGAATGACCGTTGGGGACGCCGCTATTCGCGGGGCGGCCTTCCTCAGAGCTGTCGGCCTAGCAAGCCCGGTCCTGGACGCTTCCCTTCTCCTTGCGGACATCCTCAATACCGACAAGGCCGGCTTGATCCTTGCCGGGCCGGAACCCCTTGCTGAAAACATGTACCGCCGTTTTGAGCAAGCCCTGGAACGCCGCCGGGCCGGGGAATGTGCGGCTTATATTCTGGGCCGCAAGGAGTTCTGGGGACTGGACTTCACCGTAACCACCGATGTCCTGGTCCCCCGGCCCGACACGGAAACTCTGGTAGAGGCCGCCCTGTCCCGCATAGATGAATGTACCTGTAGCCGAACCGATGTCCCCTCCCCCGCACCGCTTGCCCTGTTGGACCTCGGTACGGGTTCGGGCGCACTGGCCGTCGCCCTGAAACACGAACGGCCAGCGTTGCGGATCTGCGCTTCGGACATCTCGGACAGAGCTCTGGAGGTTGCCCGAAAAAACGCTTTGAAAATCCTGCAACCCCTGGCAGGGGGAGAACTCCCCATCAACTTCATCGAAAGCGATCTCTTTGACCGTATAGGAGCCTTCCCCGGACCCGTCCGGTTCGACTTCATCATCAGTAATCCTCCCTATGTTCCCACTGCGGTTCTGGCGGACCTTACCCCGGAAGTACGGCGGGAACCCCCTCTTGCCCTGGACGGGGGCAAAGACGGCCTGGACCTTATCCGGCGTATTATCGCCGAGGCCCCGCCCTTCCTTTGTCCCGGCGGAACCCTGCTTATGGAAGCGGAGCCGGATCAGATACGGACTATCGCCGGTATACTTGAATCGCGGGGATATAGTGATATACAAATGTATAGAGATTTGGCTGGGCAGATGAGGGTTATCGGCGGAAGCTATTCAGCATAAATTTCCGCTCCGGCCTACGGCAGGGATACATTGCTCCGCCTTAAAAAAGGGATGAAAAAAACAAGTACGGATTTCTTCAAAAAACTTGAAGCCTATGACCATGCGGATATAGACCGGATAGTGAACGCGATAAAATGGGTGGAAAGAGCCGGTTCCGGTTTGCCTCCGCCGGCGCAAAACCTGGAGGCGGCAGCCATACTTACGGACCTCAACCTGGACGCCGATACTGTCATCGCCGCCCTGCTCCTCAACGCTCTGGAAGAAACCGGCGTTACCCGTGACCGGATAAGCAAAGGGTTTGGCCGCCCGGTCACTCTCATGGTGGAAAGCGTTACCAGGATCGCCGACATTTCCGCCACGAACAAAACCATACAGGAGGCGGAAAACATCAGGAAGATGCTCTTCGCCATGGTTAACGACATACGGGTCATCTTCATCAAACTGGCGGTAGTCCTCGCCAACATGAGAACACTAAAAAGCTTCCCCCTGGTGGAACGGAAACGTATAGCCCAGGAGTGTCTGGACATTTACGCGCCTCTGGCGGACCGCCTCGGTATATCCTGGATGAAGGATGAACTGGAAGACCTTTCCCTGAAAACCCTCAACCGGGAAGCTTTTGCCCAAATCAAGGAAATCGTATCCCTGAAGAAAAGCCAGCGCGAAGTCTTTTTGGATACCCTCCAGGAAACCATCAAAAAAGAAGCCGCCGCATTAGGTATTACCATCGAAGTAGAAAGCCGGGCCAAACATTTCTATTCGATTTATCAAAAGATGAGGAAGCGGAACAAAAGCGCCGACGACCTCTACGATCTCTTTGGCCTCCGCCTCCTCTGTAACAGCATAGACCACTGTTACGCCCTTCTCGGCATGGTCCACCGTCTCTGGAAACCCATGGAAGGTCGTTTCAAAGATTATATCGCCATGGGTAAGTCTAACGGCTACAGGAGTCTCCATACAACGGTCTTTGTAACCGATGTCCCGGTTGCGGAAACCGCCGCCCCTATTCCCGACAATGGTGAAATTATCCCCGGCAGCCCCTTTCCCTGGTCGCCCTTACGGGTAAGATATGGCGCGGGAGCGAGCGGAGGCATCCCCTTGGAAATCCAGATCCGCACCTTCGAGATGCACCGGATGGCTGAATACGGCGTAGCCAGCCATTGGCTTTACAAGAAGGGCTCTACCAGCGAAATCGTGCGCCCCGCTGATGTAGCCCTGATCAACCGCCTCAAGGACTGGAAACTCATAGAGACCGAGGCCGGAGATGACCAGGGATCCGAGTCCTTCCTGGAGGATATCAAGCGGGAACTTCTCAAGGATTCCATCTATGTTTTTACCCCCCAGGGCAAAGTAATAGAACTCCCCGTTAGAGCCACACCCATAGACTTCGCCTACGCCATCCATACCGCAGTGGGGGAACACTGTATGGGCGCTAGGGCCGACGGCAGCATCATCTCTTTGAGTTCTGAATTGAAAAATACCCAGGTTGTGGAAATCCTAACCTCCACAAACGCCCGGCCCCACATCAACTGGCTACGTATCGTAAAAACCGCGAAGGCCCGAAACAAGATTCGTTCTTGGCTCCAGCTTCATGACGACTCGGTAATCATCGAAAAAAACGCGACTGCCAAAAAGAAGGAAGTCCCTAAAGAATCGGAAAAAGCTAAAGAGAACGAGGGTACGGCACAGACGAAACCGGAGGCCATACAGAGGATTGTCTCCTCACCGGAAGCGAACAAAATCCGGGTCCGGGTGGGAGACGAAAAAAACATGATGATCCGTTTCGCAAAGTGCTGTAATCCCGTGCTGGGAGACCCTATCACCGGGTATGTTTCACGGGGACGGGGCATCATTGTTCACCGAAAGAATTGCCGCAGCATTAGGAATATTCCGGACTTTGCCGAACGTCGCATTGACACCGAATGGGAAAGCGCCGCCGCCCTGCTGGTCAAATACTTCAAAGTCAATGCCCGGCTCTCCTCGAACCTCTTCTCGGAAATTGAGGGTGCCATCCGCAAATACCAAGGCCACCTCATTGAGGGTCGTCTAGAAAAAACCAACTCCGGTCACATGACCGGCTTTTTCGTCATACAACTTGAACAGCCTGAAGATATGAAAAAAATAACACAAAATATCCGGAGAATTCCAGCGGTATACAATATCTTGGAACTTACCGGACTTGAAAAAGAGGACTACCTCATATTGAAAAGCGAATTTGGTGTCTGAGAAACCGACGGGCCACAGGCCCATCGGCCCAATTTATTATGCAGGGCTTTTTTTTCTATGCTTTATTGCGGCTTTGCAGATCTTACAAACTTTGATCTTTTGGTCGCCGGATTCCACCTCGTAGAGCAACTTGACGTTGCCCCTTTTGCAAATCGGACAATCATCCCTGCCGCAGGAGACTAATTCCCGAATTCCCTTTCCTCTATGCACTTTGGACATTATGTCAACTCTCCTGATTATTAATTCGCCGTTTTTTTGGCGGCGGCTTTTCGTGCTTTTTTCTCCGCCTTTTCAATATCCAGATGATAGTCAACCAACTCAAGGATGACTATTTCCGCCGCATCGCCGTACCGTTCCCCAAGTTTGAGGATACGGGTATAACCGCCCGGCCTTTCCTTCATCCTGACCGCGATATTGGTGAACAGTTTCGCCACGATCCCCTCATCAAAGAGACGGCTCGAAACAATACGCCGGTTATGAACCGAATCAACCTTTGCCCGGGTAATGAGCTTTTCGGCGCTCCGCCTGATTTCCAGGGCCTTTGCCTTGGTAGTTTTAATTCGTTCATCCCTGAACAGGGAGGTCACCATATTTCTATGCAAGGCTTTTCGGTGAGCCGATGAACGTTCAAGGGGATTAAAGCCTCTTCTATGCTTCATCTTCTTCTTCCTTTTGCTGGGATTGCTGAGAGGTAATCTTTACCGCGTTCTTCAATACATTAAGATCAGTTACTCCAAGGCCCAAATTCCATTCCTTCAGCTTTTCCTTGATTTCCTGAAGGGACTTCTTACCAAAATTACGGGTCTTGGTAATATCATCCTCGGTCTTCCGGGTCAACTCCCCGATGGTCTTAATATTCGCGTTTTTAAGACAATTGGAGGATCGGACGGATAACTCCAATTCCTCCACCGGGGTATTGAGTATCTGACGAATCCGCTCATTTTCTTCGTCCAAATCCTCATCAAATCCAAAGTTGTTTTCGTCAAAATTGATAAAGACCGAAAAATGATCTTTCGCAATCTTAGCGGCTTCAGCCAAGGCATCGTCAGGACGCACGGTTCCGTCTGTCCATATCTCAAGGATGAGTTTGTCGTAATCATTACGCTGGCCGACCCGCGTGGACTCTACAGCAAATTTTACCTTTTTTACCGGAGAAAAAATAGCATCCATAGGAATAG
Organism: Treponema sp.; assembly: GCA_031278025.1. Next base: position 735 of record JAITLF010000206.1, on the reverse strand, counting down.
TGCCGATAACCTCAACATACTGTTCATTGACCTCAGCGGGGACATAACCACGGTTCAGATCAATTTGAATCTCCAACTCAACATGAGCATCGTCCATTAAGTTCATAATATGCTGACTAGCACCCATTACCTCCACTTCTCCAGGCCGCTCAAAGTCATCACTTTTTACATCTCGCCTTCCAGACCATTCATACAACAAGACAGTCTGCTCTACTTCCGGGGGAAGCCGCAGGCGCATCTGTTTAAGATTATTAATAACTTCCAGGGTATCTTCAACGACATTCGGGATAATCGCGAATTCACTGGAAATAATATGAGGAACTCCACCGACATCATGCGAAGTAATCTTAACCGCCGTAATCGCATACCCCGGAATTGAAGAAAGAAGCACCCTCCGTAGCGTATTACCAACAGTAGTCCCAAATCCCGGCTCAAAAGGAGCTGCGGTGAACTTACCATAATGCGGTCGCAGTTCACCATGCTCAAAAGTGATGCCTTTGGGACGTTTAAATCCTCTAAGCAGGTTCTTACGGGCCATGTGAACTCCTTATTTAGAATAAAATTCGACGATCATCTGTTCTTTGACATCCGAAAGATCCGATATATCACCGCGCCGCGGAGCGGTAAGAAATTTTCCCTTCATTCCATCAGGATCAAGATGAAGCCAGGACATAACACCGGACCTGCCGAATTCCTTAAGAGCTTCTTTAATAACCACCAGATTTTTACTGGATT
>JAITLF010000199.1 GCA_031278025.1 Treponema sp. | reverse complement strand
GCGGAAAAGCTGAAGCAGGCCGGACGCTATCTTTCCGGGCATATCGACGACATCACCGAGGTAATACACCGGGAAAACGGCAAAATCCGCCTGGACGCTTTGGCGGCGGAACTCCTGCCGGCGGTAATGGGGCTTTCGTTTTACCTCAAAAACGGCAAAAAGTTTCTCGCCCCCCATAGCATATCCGGCGGCAGCATCCTCATGTTTAATAAAAGGAGCCGGATGATCTACAAGCCCTACGGCGTGGTGGGGATCATCTCTCCCTGGAACTATCCCTTCGCTATCCCCTTCCCGGAGGTGGTCATGGCGCTTCTGGCGGGTAATGCCGTGATCCTCAAGGTAGCTTCGGATACTCCGGGGGTGGGCCGCGCCCTGGCCGCCGTCTTCGCCGCCGCCTGCCTGCCGCCCGGCGTTTTTTCCTATGTGGAGCTTCCGGGGAAAGACGCGGGTACGGCTTTTATAAACGGAGGAGTGGACAAACTCTTCTTTACCGGCTCTTCCGCTACCGGGAAGGAACTCATGGCCCTGGCCGCCCCCCGCCTTCTGCCCCTGGTCCTGGAACTGGGCGGCGCCGACGCCGCGATAATCTGCGCCGATGCCGACCTGGACCGGGCCGCGGCGGGGATTGTCTGGGCAGGGTTCTCCAACGCCGGCCAGTCTTGCGGCGGCGCCCAGCGCATCCTGGTCCAGAAAAGCGTCTATGCCCCTTTTCTGGACAAACTCTGCGCCCTGGTACGGAACCTTCGCCCGGCGGAAACCAGGGATCATGAAAAGGGTTTCGATGCCGACCTGGGGCGCATGGCCGCCCTTAAACAGAAGAAGGCGGTTCGGGAACAGGTAGCCGCCTGTCTTGCCGAGGGCGCGAAGATAGCCGCGCAAAGTCCCGGCGGCAGCCTGTGGGATGACGAGCTTCTTGCCCCCGCCATCGTGCTTACCGAGGTAACGGACGAAATGCCCGTCATGACCGGGGAAATCTTCGGCCCGGTGGTGGCGGTAATCCCCTGGGAAACGGACGGCGAAGCCCTTGCCCTTGCCAACGCTTCCCCCTACGGCCTAACCGGATCGGTCTGGTCCCGCAATGGACGCCGGGCCGCCCGCCTTGCCGCCGGTATCAACGCCGGCGCGGTCATGATAAACGATCACCTTATGTCCCACGGTCTGGCCGAAACGCCCTGGGGCGGTTTTGGCGATTCCGGCCTGGGACGGACTCACGGGCTTCTGGGGTTTCGGGAGATGCTTAAAGCGCAGGTAGTGGTCAATGACATTCTGCCGGGGGTTACGCGCAACCTTTTTTGGCAGCCCTACTCGGAAAAGGTGTACCGCGGCATACGGGACATCGTCTCGTTCCTGGCGGGCCCCGGTCTGAGCCGCCGCATTAAGGCGGTTCCGGGAGTGTTGGGGATTTTTTTCCGGTACTGGAAGAAGAAGTAAGGGCCCGCCGCGCTTCGCGTAGCAATTTGACGTTGCCGAACCCAGGTTTCCTGATCGCAAACCTGGGTTTTTTGATCGCAAAAACACTTTTGCCCGCCGTAAAAACACTTTTGCCCGCCGCAAAAACACTTTTGCCCGCCCCCGGCCCTTGCCTCCGCCGCCGGCGCAGGCGCCTACCGTAACCGCGTAGGCGCCTACGGCGATCGCGTAGGCGCCTACCGTAACCGCGCAGGCGCCTACGGCGATCGCGTAGGCGCCTACCGTGACCGCGCAGGCGCCTACGGCGATCGCGCAGGCGCCTGCCGCGGCGCCGGAAACGTTTCCCGCGCCGCCGGAGGCGCCGCCGCCGCTACGGGTTTAAGAGATCCGGGAGGCCGCGGGTCCTCCGGACCCCCCAGCGGTTATTCTGGTGCCGGTTTTGCCTTCGATGCCGTCCCGCGCTTTGGCAAGCAGGGTGATTAACGCGCTGGCCTTCTCCGTTGATCGGACAAAACTGACCGCCGCCTGCACCTTGGGAAGCATGGAGCCTTTGGCGAACTGGTTCCCCGCTATGTACGCCTCCGCCTGCGCAACCGTAAGGGTGTCAAGCCACGTTTGATCCGGCTTGCCGAAATTAACGGCCACCTTTTCTACCGCCGTCAGGATGATGAGCATGTCCGCGCCTATGCTCTCGGCCAACCTGGCGGCGGTAAAATCCTTGTCTATCACCGCGCCCATGCCCCGGTACTGGCCGTCCCGCAAGGCGACCGGAATGCCGCCGCCGCCGCAGGCAATGGGGATCTGCCCCGCCTCCAGCAGGGCGGAAACGGTTCCCGCCTCCAGGATATTCACCGGGCGGGGGGACGCCACGACCTGCCGCCAGCCCCGGCCTGAGTCTTCCATGACCGCCACGCCTTTGGCTTTCATGATCCGGGCTTCCGCTTCGGTCATGAATCCGCCGATGGGCTTGGTGGGGTTTTCAAAGGCCGCGTCATGGGGATCGACTTCAACCTGGGTGATGACGGCAGCCACCTGCCTGGTTATCCCCCGTTCATCCAGCTCTTTCCGCAGGGTGTTCTGCAAATCGTAGCCTATGTAGCCCTGGCTCAGGGCCACGCAGACCGACATGGGCAGCACGGGGAAATGGGGGTCCGCCCTGGCGGCGGTTTCAAAGGCGGTCTCTATCATGCCCACCTGGGGGCCGTTGCCATGGACCACCGCAATGTCGTGGCCCGCCTCAACCAAATCCACGATGGCTTTGGCCGTTACCCGCGCGGCCTCCATCTGTTCCTTTAGGGTGTTGCCCAGCGCGTTGCCGCCCAGGGCTATCACGATCCGTTTTTTCATGGCGCCGGCCTAAGAGAACACTCGGGGCAAATTCCCGGCGGCCAGCTTCGCCAGGGTTTCCTGGGGACACTTGATTTTGGAGAGGAAGATCATGGCGGCAATGACGTAGGGTTTGTGGCTGGCCTGCTTGTAGAGGGGAACGCGGCAGCGGTCAAACACCGACGCGGCCACTTCGCCTTCCTTGCAGCTTACCCCGGAAATATCGGCGGGCAGGCAATGCAGATACAGGGCGTTGCGGGTGGACTTCATCAGGCTTTCCGTACATTCCCAGTCCTTAAACTTCGCGTTCTGGGCAAGAAGTTCTTTCTCCAGGGCTTTGATGCCGTCGAGATCGCCTTTTCCATAGAGGTCCGTCCGTTTCTCCATGGCCGCGAAGGGCGCCCAGCTCTTGGGATACACGATGTCCGCGTCTTTGAAGGCTTCTTCCATGGAATTGGATGTGGAGAATTTGCCGCCGCTCAGGGCCGCGTTTCTCCCGGCCACTTCTTCCACAGCCGGCATCACCCCGTAACCCTCAGGGTGGGCCAGGGAAACCTCCATGCCGAACCGGGTCATCAGGCCGATAACCCCCTGGGGAACCGACAGGGGCTTGCCATAGGACGGCGAATAGGCCCAGGTCATGGCCACCTTCTTGCCCTTCAGCTTGTCTATGCCCCCAAAGCAGTGAATGATGTGGTTCATGTCCGACATGGTCTGCGTGGGATGATCGATGTCGCACTGAAGGTTTACCAGGGCAGGGCACTGTTCCAGGTTCCCGTCCGTAAAGCCTTCCCGCACCGCCCTGGCGACTTCCCGCATGTAGGCGTTGCCCTTGCCGATGTACATATCGTCCCGGATGCCGATAACGTCGGCCATAAAGGAGATCATGTTCGCGGTCTCCCGTACCGTTTCGCCGTGGGCTACCTGGGACTTGCCCTCGTCAAGGTCCTGCACTTCCAGGCCCAGGAGGTTACAGGCAGAACCAAAGCTGAACCGGGTCCGGGTCGAATTGTCCCGGAACAGGGATATCCCCAGCCCGGAATCGAAGATGCGGGTGGACAGGTTGTTCTCCCGCAGCCACCGGAGGGCATCGGCGACCGTAAACGTCGCAAGAATCTCGTCTATGGATTTTTCCCAGGTCAGAAAAAAATCCCCGCCATACATGCCCGTGAAATTCAGGGCGTCCAGTTTTGAGGTGTATTGATTGATATACGCCATCTTCTTCTCCTTAGATGATGAATTTTAGATGATGAATTGTTTGTTCGGGGCTGTTCCAGAACTTCGCGTCCCGGAACAATCCCGTTGGTTTCTCTAACGCTGCTTGTCCGCCGTATAAATCGAAGGCAGGGCGGCGTAAACCGCGGCGCAGCGCACCAGGTCCGCTTTCCAGGTTTTCTCGTTCGGCGCGTGGGCTTCTTCTTCCTTGCCCGGCCCCAACCCTATGCAGGGGATGCCGTTCCGCCCCATGACGGAGACGCCGTTGGTGGAGAAGGTCCATTTGTCAACCTTAGGTTTGCCGTACATGCCTTCGTAGGCTTTCACCATGGCCTGAGCAGCCGGGGCGTCTTCCGGAATGACCCAGGTGGGGAAGTAGCAGTCTATGGGATAGACCACGCCGGTATAGCTGGGCCGGTCGTATTTGTACATGGATACTTCCGCGGCGTATTTCTTTACCGCCGGCAGGGCGCGGATTTCTTCCAGGGCGCTCTGGTAGGTTTCCCCCCAGGTAAGCCGCCGGTCTATGGATATGGCGCACATATCCGCCACCGCGCACCGGGAGGGGGAACTGAAATAGACCTGGGAAACCGCCAGGGTTCCCTTGCCCAGGAAAGGATCGTCTTTAAGGCGGCTGTTGAGTTCTTTCACTTCCCCCAGAATCTCTCCCATTTTATAGATGGCGTTGTCCCCCCGTTCGGGCGCGGAACCGTGGCAGGAGACTCCCTGCACTTCCACCCGGATCTCCATGCGGCCCCGGTGGCCCCGGTAGATGTTGCCGTTGGTGGGTTCGGTGATTACCACGAATTCGGGCCTAATCCCCTCTTCCCTGATGATGTATTCCCAGCAGAGGCCGTCGCAGTCTTCCTCCTGCACCGTGCCGGTAACCATCACCCGGTACTTGTCGTTGAGGAGCCCCAGGTCCTTCATGATCTTCGCGCCGTAGACCGCCGCCACCGGGCCGCCCAACTGATCCGAAGTTCCCCGCCCGCCTATTTCGGTTTCGTTCTCGTACCCTTCGTAGGGGTCGAATTTCCAGTTGGCCCGGTTCCCGATGCCCACCGTATCTATATGCCCGTCATAGGCGATAAGGGTTTTTCCCTTCCCCATGTAGCCGATGGCATTGCCCATAGCGTCCAGGCCCGCCTGGTCAAAGCCAAGTTTCTCCATCTCCTCAACAATACGGGCCGCGGTTTCTTTTTCCCCGCAGCTCTCACCGGGAAGACGCACCAAGTCTCTCAGGAACTTGGTCATGTCCTTTTCATACCCTTCAGCCGCCTTTTTAATCGCGCTAAAATCGATCATTCTCCGCTCCTTGTCTTACCAAAATATAAACCACCGGTCCTAAACCGCCCGGTTACGCCAGTTCCGCTACCGCTTCGATCTCCACCAGCACACTCCGGGGAAGCTGTTTTACCGCCACGGTTGATCGGGCGGGCTTTCCCGTAAAATGTTTCGCGTAGACTTCGTTAAACACGGCAAAGTCCCCCATATCCGCCAGGAAGCAGGTGGTCTTTACCACCCTGTCCAGGGAAGTCCCCGCGGCTTCAAGCACCGCCTTCAGGTTTTTGATAACCCGCTCGGTCTGTTCCGCGACCGTTGCGCCGACCACTTCCCCGGTTTCCGCGGAAAGCGGTATCTGTCCGGAGGTAAACGCCAGGTTCCCCGAAATAATCCCCTGTGAATACGGCCCAATAGCGGCAGGCGCCGCCTCTGTTTGTATGATTTTCATGAAAGTCCTCGTTGTTCAGATAGTGAATCACATCCATACGATGTAATTTATTTCATTGTAATGCTGAACTATATTTCAGTCAAGAGATTAATAGCGGTTTCATGAAAAAAAGCGAATTTTGAATTGAGGGGGTGAGCGATAACCCCAGTGGCCGGAATCACCCTTGCAAGTATCCTATTTCATACACGGTGTGAGTTTGTTGCGCTTCGCACGACCGGCTCTACTGCGGGGGTTTCCCGGCGGCGCGTTAAAAAGGAGAGGATAATGGCTGGCTGCGTAAACACGATGGTTTTTTCCCCGTTGAGGGAAATGGTTAAAGTTTTACCCACCCACCCCACCCACCCATTCGATCTCACTTAAAAGTTAATCTCTCCGTACTTTTTCTTTATTCCCTCTTTTCCCCTTGCTCATGGAATCTCCCCTGCCGGTCTTTGGGACAGGGAAGTATACCTGCTCTGCGGGATATTTGTATCAGGAACGTGCGTTCCAGAACGTGCGTTCCAGAACGCGCGTTCCAGGCGGCTTTTTATGAAAAACGCAACGCTCTTTTTCGTAGCCGGATGCCTGTCGGCTTTGCCTTCGGGATGTTTCAACCCTGTTTCCCCTAGCCACAGAAGCAGGGCAGCAAAGGTAACCGCCACGGCGGAAACAGGCACGGTATGCGCCATTTGTTTTGAAATTTTTCGGAAATATGGGAACGGCAGCATCAATGCCGCCGCAAAATAATGGTTTCGGAGGTTGTGTTATGCGAACGGCTTGTTTCATCCCCATTAAGGAAAATTCTGAAAGAATACCGGGCAAGAATTTTAAACACCTGAACAATAAAAAATTATATGAATATATTATCGAACATTCGTTAAAAGCGGAATGTTTTGATGATATATTCATTGATACAAACAGCGGAGAGATAACGGAATACGCAGAGGCTCTTGGGTTAAAAATTATCAAACGTTTGGAAGTCCTCGCCGCAAATACGGCTAATGGTAATGATTTACTGGTATATCATTATAGTATATATCCGGATTATGATTGTTATTTCCAATTGTTCGCAACAGCCCCGTTTTTACAACCTGAAACAATTAAAAATTGTGTGCATAAACTAACGGAAGGAGAAGACTATGATTCATGCTTTACCGTGGTGAAACATCACGGATTTTTTTGGGTAAACAGTCATAGTGTAAATTACCAGCCGTATGTTTTACCGCGCAGCCAGGATTTGGAACCGGTTATTGAAGAGACTACAGGATTATACGGAATAAAGAGAGGATCCTTAGAAAAATACCGGTGCAGGATAGGGAGGAAACCATATAAATATAGTGTTGATAAATATGAGGCGGTGGACATAAATAATGAAACAGATTTTAAGATAGCGGAAATAATAGGGAAAGAATATTGGAAGAATGAATGAGGGAAGAAGGCCGCCCCTGTCCACGGGCTAAACGTGCCCCACAATTTTCCCGGTGAGCGTACTTAGGGATAGGGAGTAACGGACGGATATGGACAGCATTACCCCGGTTCCCGCTACAGGCTCCACCGGATATTTTCGTTTTCCCCTTTCACGTCTCGTAAACCCGGGTTTCTTGATCCCAGACCTGGGTCTAGCATTTCCAGACCTGGGTCTTGAACTTCCAGACCTGGGTCTAGCATTTCCAGACCTGGGTCTTGAACTTCCAGACCTGGGTCTTGAACTTCCAGACCTGGGTCTTGAACTTCCAGACCTGGGTCTAGAAGTTCCGGACCTGGGTCTAGAAGTTCCGGACCCTGCCGCTTATACACATCGTGGGGAGGTTTTGATAAGGCCTGTGGAAAGGATATGCGAGTCAACGGCCGCAAGAGCTGTTTCTTGAGGGTTCCGGCGAACAGTTTTCCATTCCCCCGGCACGGACAGAGGTATCTCTCAAACCAGCGCGGAACCTCTTCAGGCTTCTCTCAGGATGCTTTTTGTTTTAACGGGTGCCGCGCGCCCCTGTTGTATATTGTGGTGCAGTGTTTCATCCTTCAGGGTTTTTTCCGGTATGTTTTCAGCGTCTGCCGGGACAGGCTCCCTCCCGCCCTATGCCGGTTCGCCTGCGCTCCCAGCATCGTCCCGTCTCTAAACACCTGCGCAAATAGTTTTCCTACCACCCCTGGAGCAGATGTTTCCTGAAGACGTTTATCATCCCGTGGGACGGCGGCGGATTGCCGGGTAACAGCCACATGATGTTGATGTTTTGTCTGCACACATTGGCCAGGGCGCGGCTGGAATAGAGTTCCATGACGCCGTACAGGACGATGCTGACCAATACCCCCTGTCGCAGGGCGGCCGCCCGCCGATTCGGGGACTTCTTTTACAACCCCACGCCGCGGAGCGGCTCGGCCTCCACAACGGCTAGGTTATTTCGCTACGCTCCATTCCCGCTTTTTCTGGAAAATATTCAAACACGCGGCATTGACAAAACATTTAAATAAATTATAAAAATGGTTAAAGGGGGGACTTCAATGGAAAATGGCAATGATGAAAATGTTATAGAACAATTTGACAAGATTGCGTTTTTACCTGATCAATGGGATCATAATCAACAATATCAAAATTATTTGTTGAAAAATATCCCTCCAAATTGCCGTTGTATATTGGATGTTGGTTGCGGTACCGGAGAATTAACCAAAAAATTAGTGCCCTATTCTTCTGAAATAATTGGAATAGATGTTTCTGAGAATATGATAAATGAAGCCGGGAAAAGAAATAATGATAGAAAGATAAATTATATAAAGGTTTCGGCTGAGAAATATCTTGAAGATATCGATAGAAAATTTGATGTTATAATATCGATTGCGGCATTGCATCACATGAACGAGGAAAAAATATTAGAAACAATGAGAAACAGATTAACAAAGGAGGGGAAAATAATAATATTAGATTTGGTTAAGGGTAGTATTGTTGATTATGTAGGTGCAATGACAGCAGTGCCGTTAAGTATAATATTAAGGCTAAAAAACAATGGCAAAGCAAGAATTACAAAAGAACAAAGGGAGGCATGGGAAGGACATTTTCATTATGACAACTATTTAACAATAAAAGAAGTAAAAAGCATAGTCAGAAAGAAATTGGGGAAGGCAAAAGTAAAGAAACATTTGTTTTGGAGATATTCAATCGTGTATAAAAATGGTTAATAAAGGAGCACACTGTACATAAAAGGACTAAGTGCGATGACTTGTGTCATCGTGTGCCATAGTGTGTAACCATGTGAATATCTTATTATAATATACGGACTTACGTCAAGTGTTTTGTGCGGCAGGGTGTCATAGTGTGCGATGGTGTGAATATTTTTTAAAAGATATTGCTGTCATATCTGCTGTCAATTCGGCCTTAATACACTCAAAATGGTCAAAATTGTTACCGCAATTCCCCAAATCATTCACGCCGCCCTTTTTATGCTCCATGCCCTTACCCCCATGTTGAAATACTTTCCCGCAAAGCACGGCGCATAAAAACCCCGGCATCCCGTCCAAGCGAAAGAAAGAAAGTCAAAATTGTTCCGTACAGTCGGCTTCCTGCCTCCCCGCCGTTGTACCGCCGCAACGGGGCGTACTCCGCCCCACCCGGCCTTTCGGCTTCCCATCACGTACAGCGTAACCAGCCCCACGGCTTCGTAAGTGATAATCCTTCCCGCTGATTGTTACATTTTCCCAACTCCGCTTACCGTTACCTTCTTCCGTTATAACCGCCACCCCTCCGGGTAGGCGGCTTTATTCGCAACCGATACCATCACTCCCCAAGCCCGTAACCGTTGCCTTCTCCCGCACCAACCGTCCCCAGCGGGACGGACTGAAATCTCATCCGCCGCTTGTACCTCCGTAATACCCGCCCACCCTTGAAAGGGAGGGCGGTCCGATAACTACCGGCTGAATGATGCATGACACCAATGTACTCAAATTCCCGATAATCCCTTATATATATCAATATTATTATACTTCTCTTTTTTTTATGTCATATATGACATAAAAAATAATAAAGAATAACACCCCGTAACACCATGACACACTGAAACACGGAATTTGAATGACACATAAACCGCAAATAGACCCGTCAGAATGACACGGTGAAACGTCATTTGAGCCGTTTTTCCGAAATGAAGGGGGCGCGTGTGCCGGTCGTTTTGTTATGTTTTGCCATAAGGATATGGTGTCAAGTGCCGAATAGTGAAATTGCCGGATTTTTCAATCTCAATCGTACAGGTTTTATCACACCGCCGCACAGGGCGGAACACCGGCACACGGTATTTTCACCGCTTGCTTCTTATCCGTGTCATTGACGGCAAACTAAAAAGGGGGCAGGGGGGAAAAGGACACCAGGAAAACAAAGCATCAGGAAAGGGGAACCTTGAGCATTATTCCTTTCCAGTACCGGGCCTCCGCAGTCCGGGAACGTTCCAGCCCCAATTCATTAAGCCGCAGGGAAAGAACCCGTTCGCTACAGGCACGCTCATTGTTTTCTTCACACCATTCCTGATACGCCCGGAACAGTTCCCGCGCCCGGATAGTTACGCCGGGACTTTGTATACAGCACTCCTTGATAAAGTTCCCCAGCACGTCCATCTCACTACGGTATTCTTCCGTGGCATTGCTGATAAGCGCCGGGGTAGCAAGTCCCTTTTCACACCACCGCAGGGTCCCTTCCAGACGCCAGTTAAGTATCCCCGGCCCCTCCCTCAACAGTTTTTCCTCAAGGTGTTTGTCCTACCAGTCAGGGGTTATCGTGCTAGTAAAGGGTATCAGCTTGATACGCCGCCAAATCCCGTAGTGGTCTCTTGCATCATCGGTTTATGATTGGTAGCCATAAAAACTTTGAAGGTAGGTATAAAATCAAAAAACTCCCCGTACAGAAGCCGGCCCGGTTTTTTCAATAGTGAAGCCGCCTGACGTATTGACCATAAAATTAGCCGGGTCCACGTCGGCCCAAAGCAATTCACCCTTACTTGACGCATACCCGCAGTATACCGCGCCGTTGCCAACAATTTGCGCCTGCCCCGCTTCCGATTCGTGGCCGAAATAAAGGCCCCCGGGAACTTCCTTTTCCGCCGTGCCTTCATATGCCAGGCCGTTGAGGCTGTCGAATAAATATACAAAACACTAATTGTGTGGTATACTCTTCCCTATTATGGCCAGTTATAAATACTTTGATAAATCCCAGGGATTATTCCTGACCGTCTCCCTTGAGGAACAGCTCATACCCGGCTCCTTTGAGCATACCGTGAACTACCTCATCGACCAACTGGACCTCAGC
>JAITLF010000157.1 GCA_031278025.1 Treponema sp. | reverse complement strand
CGCGGCGGATTCGTTGATCTTTGCCACAATGGCGGGGAGGCTGTCCCCGGGACCCAGGCTTATTTCTTCGCCGTCCACATAAAAAGCGCCGGGCTCGACAACCCGGTAATTGGACGCGTCAAAGGTGGAGAATATCTGCATATTCTCCGCCCAGAAAACTTCGCCGCCCCCCATGTCCAGGGGAGCATAGGCGCCTTCGGTCACTTCAGTTCTTCTGTTGGCGCCCGCGCCCCGGTATTCAACCCGGACGACCATATTTTCGCCGCCGTTGGGGATGGTTCCTTCCACAACGCGGAAGGGCTCCGTAAAAGCCTTGTCCCCCGCGAAGAGCTGGTTGCCATCGCTATCCTAGGCGTTGGAAACCGAGACCAGCTCCTTCATCAGCTCGGTCACTTCAGTTCTTCTGTTGGCGCCCGCGCCCCGGTATTCAACCCGGACGACCATATTTTCGCCGCCGTTGGGGATGGTTCCTTCCACCACGCGGAAGGGCTCCGTAAAAGCCTTGTCCCCCGCAAAGAGCTGGTTGCCGTCGCTGTCCTTGGCGTTGGAAACCGAGACCAGCTCCTTCATCAGCTCGTTCACTTCCTGGGCCATGTATTTAAGATCCTCCGGCGCGTAGGTTCCGTGGGCGCCCTGCACCGAAAGCTCCCGGATCCGCTGCAGCACATCGACGGCCTGCTGCATATACTCGTCCGCAATGCGGTAGTGATCCTGCGCCCGCAGGGCGTTCTTTTCAAACCGTTCCAGCCGGGTAAGGTAGGAATCGTACCGCACCGCATGGGCAGCGGCCAGGGGATCGTCCCGAAGCTGGTTAAGCCTGGACTGGCCGGCAATTTTTGACTGCATATCGTTCAGGCCCTGTTCCTGGCGCCGCAGGTAGTACTGAACGTCGGTGTTCGGCATATCGGTAGAAACTCGTCTCATATATTCTCCCTTGGACAATCCGGCGGAGCCGAATCATTGGACTTGTTCAATAACCCGGTCGGTTATTTCGCAAGTCCTGCAAAATGCTTTGCATTTTGCTGTTTTTCAGCGGAAGTTGTTTAAAAACTGAGGTTTTTAAACAACTCTATTAAACTCCCATTCGGTTAATAATAGTGTCCAGCAGGCTGTTCACCGTGGTGATAAACCGCGCCGCCGCGGCGTATCCGTGCTGGTACTTGATCATGGCGGAAAGCTCCTCGTCCACGTTGACCCCGGAAATCGATTCCCGCATATCCTTCAACTGCTTCATAATAAGGTTATGGGTTTCCAGGGCGCGGCCGCTCTGTTCTCCCATGAGGCCGACCCGCCCCACCGCGTCGGCAAAGTAATCGTCAAAGGTGCCCAGGGCGCCAACCATCACCGGGGTATTCCTCAGCGCGGCGATTGCCAGCGCCGCCTCCCCGTTGCCGGGATTGGAGGGCTGGCTGTTCACCCCGAATCCCGCGGCCACGGAATTGACATCCCGGGCCAACGCGGGGTTCAGATCGATCCACCCCGAAGGATGGGCCACGGGCGCCACCGCGTAGTTTTGCACCCCCCCGGCCAGGGAAGTCATGGCGTTTGCCCGGCCCCAGTCGTAGGCGCCCTCAGGACCCCGGCCGGTCAAAATTCCGGCGTAGCCGGTGAGGAAATAACCGGAATCTTCGATGTGGCGAATAACAAAGTCGGGGTGTTCCATATTTTCCGCAGAGCTTGCCTTGAGGGAGAGCTGCCCGTCCCGGTTCAGCCGGGCGACAACCTCCGCGCCGGCGTTGTTTATCCGGGCGATTACTTCCACCACCGTGTCGGTGGGATAGTAGGGAATACGCACCTCCCCGTCGGCGCCGGAAAGGGTAATCTCCCCTTCAAAACCCAACTGGTCCCTGGCTTGCAGTTCATTGGTCCCGTTTATCCTGAAAAGGTAGGTGGAATCGTATTCCCCGTCCCCGTCCCTATCGTAGTTTCCGTCAAGGTTGGTGACAAAGGGATATTCCTGGAAAAAATCCAGCCCCGAGGTTCCGTTAAGGCCGTAGCCTTTCCGGTGAATTTCGTTTATCAGATCCACAAAATTCATGGTCATGGTGTCCAGGCTTTGTATTTCTTTTCTGAGGGTCATGTCCCGAAGATCCACCAAGGCCGCCAGGCTGCCTTCGGCAAAATGAGCGTCGTAGCGGGTGTCCTGCCAGACAATTTTGGAGTACCCCCCGGTCTCAATCCCCCGCTCCAGATCGAATTGCCGGCCAATCTTTCCCTGCACCAGGATCTGCCCCGCGGTGTGGACCATAAATTCATCCGGGTCCCGGCTGTCCACGGTGATGTCGATGACGCCGGAAAGTTTATCCACCAGCAGGTCCCGGCGATCCAGCAGATCGTTGGGGTTGTCCCCCTGGGCGCGGATCTTCTGAATATCCCGGTTAAGGGCGGCTATTTGTGTGGAAAGCTCATTCACCCGGCCAACGGTAAGCTGGATATCTTCATTCACCATGTCCTGAAGACCCTTGAGGCCCTTGTACTGTTCATGGATGGAGTCCGTCAGGGTTTTCCCCCGCTCCACCACCGCCTGCCTGGGCGCGGTGTCCGCAGGGTAGTTTGAAAGCTCCTGCCAGGAATCCCAGAACGCATCCATGCGGCTCCGCATGGAATTATCCCCCACCTCCAGGTAGATCTGTTCCATCATGTGTATATATGGGTCCCGGGCGGTCCAGTACCCTTCCCCGGAAGCCTGGGCCACAATGCGCTGATCCAGCAGCTTGTCCCGAATCCGTTCGATCCGCTCGACGATGGTCCCCTGCCCTATTTGGCCGGGAGTTTCCTCCCGGTTCAGGCCCGGCAAATAAATCGGCTCAAACGCGGACATTTCCACCCGCTGCCGGGAATAGCCTTCGGTGGAGGCATTGGTAAGGTTATGCCCCGTGGTATTCAGCGCCTGCTGATGGGCCGCGACGCCCCGTTTCCCTATCTCGATGCCCGAAAAAGTCGAAGTCATCCCGCCCTCCTTAAAGGCTTTGGTTCAGCGCCATGCCAAGCATATCCGGGGAAGACTGGGTTCCCTGGCGGGTATAGATCCTGCCCTTGCGGTCCGGGAAAACCGCTTCCAGAAAACCGCTTACCACGGTCTGCATTTCGCTGAGGTACTTTGCGAGGGATTCGTTGGCCAGGCGCACCTCCACCGTCCGCATCTTGATGCGCCGGTACAGTTCGGACAATTCCTTCCGTTCCGCTTCGGGCAGCCGGGCGGCGCAGCGGTAAAAGGACGCATCCTCGCCCTTGAACCCCGCTTCTGTGGCAAACCGGGCAAAAACCTCTGCCCGCTCAAGGTCCAGGGCCTCAAATTCATCCCCAATAGCCGCCAAAGACTCAAAGCGGCCTTCAAAATCCGTCCATTCCCGGTTGATTATGGCGTTTTGCACCTGGGCCTGCAGGGCGCTTATTTTATCGAGGAGTTCAATTTCCTGTTTTAAGACGGCGGCACATTCCGTATAGCTTTGATTGGTGATCATAGGATACCTCTATTTGAATATCGGCATGGGCGGCGGACCGTATAAGCGGATTTTTCCCGGCGCGGGGGAGCGTTATGGCCGCCGGGTGTATTGACAAAACCCCTTATTTCCGGCAAATACTAGATAGTGTCTGTCCATAAAGTCGGTTACTTTATGGACAGAC
>JAITLF010000144.1 GCA_031278025.1 Treponema sp. | reverse complement strand
AGAAAAACGGACCAGTTCAACGCGGACCCCCTCCTTTGCCAGGGCCTCTATTACCGGATTCCACTGGTCATTGTACTCGCCGACCACGCCAATTTTTACCACTGTTTCCTGGGGGCCCTTATCTTTAGCCGGGCTTGCAAACAATGCCGCGTTTATCGCCAGCAACAACGCTGGAAATATAACCTTTTTCATAAAACACTCCTCGATATCTAGAAATCCTACTGGATTTGTATGTTATTACTATAAAGCCGCAGGATTATTATGTCAAGAGCTCGCATTGCCTAATAATTAACGTGTGAGTCGCAAATTCGACGCCATATGTGGTGTATTTTTGAAACCTTGCGACTCACAAGTAATTAATAGATTGGCCGCGTTCAGGAGGGCGCATTCCTCATATTGAACGCATGATTTATCTTGTTAAATTCTATTAAAGGATATAGATTGTATATGACGCTGAAAAAAATTGTTTATTTGAACGGGGGTGTTCATGGCAGCATTAGGCGCGGTAAAAGATGCCGGTGGGGGGAAGATCGATTTTCCCCCGGAACTGATCGCTTTTATTGATGAATGGAAGGTAAAACCCGGCAGTCTCATCATGATTCTGCATAAGACTCAGGAAACCTTTGGGTATATTCCCCGGCCTGCGGCGGAAAAGCTGGCCCGGCTAACCGGTATTCCGCTGGCGCGTATCTACGGGGTTATCACGTTTTACCACTTCTTTAAGACCGTTAAACCGGGGAAATTCAGGATTTCCGTTTGCCTGGGAACTGCGTGTTACCTCAAAGGCGGCCAGGACCTTATTGAGGAGGCCCGGAACATCCTGGGGCTTGCAGAGGGCGGCGTTACCGCCGACGGCCTCTTTTCCATCGATCCGGTCCGGTGCGTGGGTTGTTGCGGCCTTGCCCCAGTCATTACGGTGGGAACCGCTACCTACGGCAAGGTAACCAAGGATCAGCTTCCAGAGATCATCGCTAAGTACAAAAACGGCTGACCGTCACTGCATCCGGGGGCATCGTGCATTTTACCCTTTGCGATCTTGTTACCGATATTACCCAAAACGCGGCGGAGTCAGGGGCAGTTCGTGTGGAATTGGAGGTCCGGGAAACGGATAGGGAATTCCGCTTTACTGTCAGGGATAACGGCAAGGGTATGGATCAGGGCGAAATTGAACGGGCCAAGGATCCCTTCATGACCGATGGAATCAAGCATCCCCATCGTAAGGTTGGGCTGGGTATCCCGTTTCTGATCCAAACCGCGCTCCAGTCAGGGGGCGGGTGGGATTTGCAATCCCAAAAGAACCGGGGAACTATGATCTGCGCATGGTTCGACAAGGCCAACGTGGATACCCCGCCGGTAGGGGAATTGCCCGGGATGTTCAGGACCGTCTTGCTTTTTGCCGGGCCCCAGGAGGTGCTGGTATGCCGTTCGTTGGAAAACGGAGTAAGGCATGTTAATTATAAAGTTTGTAAGTCCGAGTTAATTAATGCGCTGGGAGACCTGGAAGACGCGAGTTCTCTGGTCTTGATGGATCAGTATCTTCGTTCGCTGGAAGAAGATAACTCGGAGGAAGACGGCGCAGAAGAAAAGTGAATGCATGAGAGAGGAGAGGAAAATGGCAAAGATGAGTCTGGAAGACCTGAGGAAACTTAGGGATTCTAAAAAAAATGACCTTCGTAAACGAGACGCCGAAGGGAAGGAAATTCAGGTTATCGTGGGGATGGGTACCTGCGGTATCGCTGCGGGCGCAAAGGCAACGCTGGATGCCTTTATCAGCGCCCTGGATTCGGAAAATTTGGTGGACAGCGTGCTGATCCGGCAGACCGGATGCATGGGGCTCTGCCATTCGGAGCCCACGGTCGAGGTGAGCGTTCCCGGTATGCCCCGGGTCATCTACGGGAGGGTTGATGCCGCCGTTGCCCGGGAAATCATCACCCGGCATATTGTGGGCCGGGAACTGCTGGATAATCATATCCTGGATCGGCCTTCCGCCGATATTGTCGGATAACCCGGAGTACGTCATGGCATATAACCACTATATACTTACCTGCGGCGGTACTGCCTGCGAATCCAACAAGGGGGACGAGATTTACCGCCGGCTCCATGCGGAAGCGGAAAAGCAGGGGGTCAAGGATCAGGTTCAGATCGTTAAGACCGGCTGTTTCGGGTTCTGTGAGCGGGGGCCTATCGTCAAGGTGCTTCCGGAAGAATCCTTCTATGTGGATGTTAAGCCCGATGATGCGGTGGAAATCATCGCCGAGCAGATCCTGAAAGGCCGCGAGGTTCCCCGGCTTCTCTACAAACAAGACGATTCAAAAAAGAAAACCACCTCGGTGGAAGATATTGAATTCTATCAAAAGCAGTTCCGGGTGGTGTTGCGGAACTGCGGCGTCATCAACCCGGAAAACATAGATGAATACATAGCCCGGGAAGGGTATCAGGGCCTGGAAAAGGTTCTTTTTGACTGGACCCCCGAACAGATCATTGGGGAAATGAAGATCGCCGGACTCCGGGGCCGGGGCGGCGCGGGCTTCCCTACCTGGCTTAAATGGGATCTGGCCCGCAAAGCCCAGGGCGACATCAAGTACGTGATCTGTAACGCCGACGAAGGAGATCCGGGGGCTTACATGGACCGGTCCACCATAGAAGGCGATCCCCATTCGATCATAGAGGGGATGATCACCGCCGGCAGGGCCATAGGCGCTCACCTGGGGTATGTATATATCCGGGCGGAATATCCCCTGGCCATAGACCGGCTGCGCATAGCCCTGGATCAGGCCCGTAACTACGGGCTGTTGGGCAAGGACATCCTGGGTTCGGGCTTCGACTTTGATATCGAGATACGCCTGGGCGCGGGGGCCTTTGTCTGCGGCGAAGAGACGGCCCTCATCAAGTCTGTGGAAGGCAGCCGGGGTATGCCGGTTCCCAAGCCGCCCTTCCCGGCGAACAAGGGGCTCTGGCAACGGCCTACCATCATCAACAACGTAGAAACCCTGGCGAACGTTCCGGTCATCACCGCCAAGGGCGGCGCGTGGCTTGCCCGGATCGGCACGGAAAAATCCAAAGGTACCAAGGTGTTCGCCCTTACCGGCAAGGTGAAGAACTCAGGTCTTGTAGAGGTCCCCATGGGTACCACTCTGCGGGAAATTATCTTCGAGATAGGCGGCGGCATCAAGGATAAGAAGAAATTCAAAGGCGTCCAGACCGGCGGCCCTTCAGGCGGCATCCTCACCGAGGCGGTGCTGGATACCCCCATAGACTACGAAAGTCTTACGGCCATGGGGAGCATGATGGGTTCAGGCGGCATGATCGTCATGGACGAGGACGATTGCGTGGTGGACGTGGCCCGGTTCTACATGGACTTCTGTGTGGACGAATCCTGCGGCAAATGTTCACCCTGCCGTATAGGCACCACCCAGATACTCAACATCCTGGAAAAGATTGCCCGGGGCAACGGGGAAGAATCGGACCTGGATAAGCTCAATGACATAGGCAAGGCCATGACCAAAGCCAGCCTCTGTATGCTCGGCGGCTCGGCGGCGAATCCCACCCTGTCCACGTTGAAGAATTTTCGGCAGGAATACCTGGAACACATCAGGGACCGGAAGTGCCGGGCCGGCAAGTGTAAGCACCTGGTCAGGTACGAGATCCTGGCGGATAAGTGTATAGGCTGCGGGCTCTGCGTCCGGCGCTGCCCGGCGAACTGCATCTCCGGGGACAAGCGGCAGCCCCGCGTCATCGACCAGTCCAAGTGCATCAAATGCGGCGAGTGCTTTAAGAGCTGTAAGTTCAGCGCTATCAGCAAGAATTAATCCGGGCTTATTTCCAAGAGAGGAGAAATCATGGTTAACCTGAAAATAAACGGCATACCCCTTGAAGTGGAGGAGGGGACTTCGATTCTGACGGCGGCCAGGAAAGTCAACGTTAGAATTCCCACCCTTTGTTATAATCCGGACCTGCCTCCCTGGGCTTCCTGCGGGATCTGCATAGTCCGGATGGAAGGTTCCCCCAAGATGGTCAGGGCCTGTACCACCCCGGCAACGGAGGGCATGAGCGTCATCACCCACGACGCGGAGATCATCACCGTGCGCCGTACCGTGTTGGACCTTATCCTTTCCAACCATCCCAACGACTGCCTCCAGTGCCCCCGAAACGGCAACTGCGAACTTCAGACCCTGGCGGCTGAATTCGGCATACGGAAGAGTCCGTACAGAAAGGTGCTCAACGGCCTGCCCATAGACGATACCAATCCGGCTATCATCCTTAACCCCGAAAAGTGTATACGCTGTGGGCGCTGCGTCAAAGTCTGCCAGGAGATGCAGAACGTCTGGGCCCTGGAATTCCTGGGCCGGGGCATCAAAGGCCGCATCGCCTCTGCCGCGGACACGCCTCTGGGGGAAAGCCCCTGCATCAAGTGCGGTCAGTGTGCGGCCCATTGTCCGGTAGGCGCCATCTACGAGCGGGACGACACCGCCAGGGTGTGGTCCGCCCTGCAAAACCCCGATCTTCACCCGGTGGTTCAGATCGCCCCGGCGGTCCGGGTCGCCCTGGCGGAAGAATTCGGCCTGGAGCCTGGGGCATTGGTAACCAGGCAGCTCTACGCCGCCCTGCGGCGCTTGGGCTTCAAAACCGTATTCGACACGAATTTTTCCGCAGACCTTACCATCATGGAAGAGGGGACTGAACTGGTGAAGCGCCTGGTGGATGCCGCAGGGCGCAATACGGTTTCCCCGGACATTCCCCTCATCACGAGTTGCTGCCCCGCCTGGGTCGATTATATGGAAAAATACTACAGCGATATGATCCCCAACTTCTCTACCGCCAAGTCTCCCCAGCAAATGATGGGGGCCATGATCAAGGCATATTGGGCGGACAAGGCGGGGATAAACCCCGATACGGTCTACTCAGTGTCGATCATGCCCTGTACCGCCAAGAAGTGGGAAACCAGGCGGAACAGCGACATGGAGAGTGCGGGTCACGGGTATGATGTGGATATAGTTCTTACCACCAGGGAACTGGCCCGGATGATCAAGCAGTCCGGCATAGACATCCTGGCCCTGCCGGAAGAAGACGCTGACAGTCCTTTGGGTCCCTACACGGGCGCGGGTACGATTTTCGGTGTTACCGGCGGGGTCATGGAAGCCGCCGTCCGGAGCGCCTACTTCCTGGTAACCAGGAAAGAACTGGGGAACGTGAACTTCCTGCCGGTCCGGGGCCTTGATGGGGTTAAGGAAGCGGAGGTGGACTTTAACAATGGCATCAAGATCCGCATTGCTGTGGCGCATCAGATGGGTAACATTGCCGCGGTGTTGAACAATATCCGTTCTGCCCGGGATTCGGGGCAGGATACCCCCTATCACTTTGTGGAGGTCATGGCCTGCCGGGGCGGATGTATAGGCGGCGGCGGGCAACCCTACGGCTGTACCGATGAAGTCCGGGCCAGGCGCATCGCCGGCCTCTACACGGATGACGAGAAATCGGCCTTGCGTTGTTCCCACCAGAACCCCTGCATCACCCAGGTCTACGACGAATTCCTGGGCGAGCCTAACGGCCACAAAGCCCATGAACTGCTTCATACCAAATATGAGGAACGCCCATTGTATCTGTAGTAACCAATAACCTTACCTTCGGAGGGTCCGGGCGGCTGTAAACGTTTTACAGCCGCCCGGAAAAGTTTTATAACCGGCTGTAAAAGTTTTATAACCGGTTGAAAAAGTTTTATAACCGGCTGGAAAAGTTTTACCGCCGCCTGTAAAAGTTTTCCAACCGGTTGAAAAAGTTTTATAACCGGTTATAACAGGTTTACCGCCCCCTGTAAGGCCCTCCTGCCGGTTGGAAAACCGTTATAACCGGTTGAAAAAGTTCTATAACCGGTTGGAAAAGTTTTACCGCCACCTGTAAAAGTTTTATAACCGGTTAGAAAAGTTTTATAACCGGCTGTAAAAGTTTTATATCCGGCTGTAATCAGGCCCCTGGCCCCCCGGCAGGGGCCCGGGGGCGGATCCCGGGGACTAATGTCCCCTAGAGAGGGGGTAGCCCGCAGCCATGTGCGGGCGTAGGGGGAGACTTCCCACTTCCTTTTTTGTAATATTAGACCGCATTATTTTTATGAGAGGAGCAGCCTGATGAAAGAGATTTTTTTGATTTTTGCCCGCTATAACCGCGAGGTAAACCAAACCATTGTTTCAGCGTTGAAAGAACTTGCCCATGAGGAACGGGATAAGGATCGGGGGAGCTTTTACAAGAGCCTTTCAGGACTCCTGGCCCATGTCTTGGGGGGAACTACGTTCTTTTTGCGGATGTTCAAGACCGCCGTTCCCCATAACGTTGCGGCCGTACAAGCCCTTGCCGCTTTGGAAGGCATCGTTATTCCCGAAGGCAAGCTTTCCGAAGCCCAGTGGAAACAGCTTACGGACGATATTGCGGTCGTCGACGGCGCGTTCGTCAATTTTGTCGCCGCCCTCACGGATGCCGACATGAAGGCTCCGGTAAAACTCGAATGGTACGCCGGGAACCCCCCATCAGTTCCGCTCTCTTTTATGCTCCAGCAGCTTACCGTCCATGGAACCCATCACCGGGGGCAAATCTCCCAAATACTGGACTCATTGGTCATCGCCAACGATTATTCGGGAATAAACGTCGGGTTTTTATCCTAACGCAAATAAGGGTTTAGGGGCGGGTTAGCCGAAGTTCATCCTTCGGCCAATTATGGCGCAGCAAGATTGATAGTGAGGAGTAAGGAATGCAGCGTATCGGCATAGTGGGAATCGGTAATATCAGCGGAATCTATCTGAAAAACCTTACCGGCACGTTTAAGGACCGGGTCAAAGTAACCTCCGTAACCGACTTTATCCCTGAACGGGCGGGCCAGGCCGCCGCTGAGTATTCATTGAAGAGCTTCCGGACTACGGAAGAGCTGCTCAACAGTCCCGATGTCGACATAGTCCTCAACATTACCCCGCCGCCTTACCATTACCCGGTGGCTCTGGCGGCAGTCAAGGCGGGGAAACACGTTTACAATGAAAAACCCTTCTGCGTAAAGCGGGAAGAAGCCGCCGAAGTCCTCAAGGCCGCCGCCGGCGCGGTGCGGGTGGGCGGAGCGCCGGACACCTTCCTGGGCGCGGGGATACAAACTTGCCGCAAGCTCCTTGATGACGGCTGGATAGGGAAGCCCGTTGCCGCCGCCGCGTTCATGATGGACCACGGCCCTGAGCATTGGCACCCGAACCCGGAGTTCTTCTACAAGAACGGCGGCGGCCCCATGTTCGACATGGGACCGTATTACCTCACCGCCCTGGTGAGCCTTTTGGGTCCTGTTGTCCGGGTTTCCGGTTCGGCGAAAAAGGGTTTTGACGAGCGGATCATTACCAGCGAGCCGAGGAACGGGAGCGTTATCACCGTGGATGTTCCCACCCACCTAGGGGGGATCCTGGATTTCTCCTGCGGCGCGGTGGGAACCATCATCATGAGCTTTGATGTCTATGCTCATACCCTGCCTTTCATCGAAATCTATGGGACAGAAGGCAGTCTCCGCGTCCCGGACCCCAACACCTTTGGCGGCCCGGTCTCCGTTTCGCGGTTCCGTTCGGAAACATGGTCGGAGATCCCCCTGCTTACGAAGTATTCCGAAGACAGCCGGGGTCTGGGTATTACCGACATGGCGGAGGCCATAGGCGAGGGCCGCCCTCACCGGGCAAACGGGGACCTGACCAGTCATATCCTGGAAGTGATGCACGGCCTACACGACGCTTCCGCATCGGGCCAATATTACCAGGTCAAGAGTTCCTGCGAGCGTCCCGCGCCGATGTGAAAAACGGGCTTAGGAGCCTGTTGCACCTGTGGATTTTTACGGTACTTTGTACCACAAAAAATCCCGGAAGGTGATCCACAAAGTATGACGAGGGAAAAACCGGCACCGGCACCGGCACATGGTCGTAATTCATTATCCTGGGTACATACGTGATGCAGGTTTAACAGTAACAGATGCCTTTTTGATTATACAAGGCGCGAATGTCCCCAAAGGTCCCATGATTTCGGTAAAAACACAGTAAACCCAACAAAACATTAGTTTTTTGGCGATTTACAAGGACAATAGATAGCATTACCTGCATGAAGCGGATATCCAATTTCATTATATCACAATTAATTAGCTTCATTTGGCTGAGTTACCCGGATACTTCCATCATAGTTTGTCGATCACCACCTCGCATCCTTATAACCTGTACATGGAACTATACTCCGGAGGAGCTTCCTGGACCGGAGCGGAGGCTCCCCGGACCCGGGTAAACGCGGGTCCGGGGGATTTACTAGAAATAATGTGTATTCTGTTGAATTGGATTGAGGGGGGCGGGGAAGGCGTCCCTTGGGATCTCTCTGGACCGGATAAGGAAATAATTTCGTCATGAAGGTGGTGCTTTTGGCCGGTGGTTACGGGACCCGACTTTCCGGGGAAACGGACCTGCGGCCTAAGCCGATGGTGGAAATCGACGGTCGGCCTGTTCTTTGGCATATCATGAAGATATATTCTCATTATGGATTTAATGAGTTTATCGTTTGCTGCGGGTATAAGTCTTATTATATCAAAGATTGTTTTTACCATTATTACATGCACGCTGCCGACATAACGGTAGATTTGGCGGACAATAAGGTTGAGTACCATAATTCCGCTTCCGAGCCATGGAAAATTACATTGGTGGATACAGGTTTGGAAACAATGACTGGCGGACGCATTAAGCGAATTCAGAAATACGTGGGTAATGAGTCCTTTATGCTGAC
>JAITLF010000132.1 GCA_031278025.1 Treponema sp. | reverse complement strand
CCCAAACACCGTCTCCAGATTGTTCCGTCCCCGTTTCTCCTTCATCTTCCGCTGGTAATCCAACAGTGACCGGTGTTGAAAGAAAAACACACCGAAGGCGCTTTTCACAATGTCGGCTATCCGGTAGCGCTCATTGTGCCCGGGCCGCCTGTTGAGACTGTCGAATTAATCCGTCAATAGGCAAAAATTACTATATATGGTGTGTTAAAGGTAATTGATACGCTATATATAGTGTCTTAAACCCTTCCGAAACACTTTTTCGACAGCCTCGTTGTCCGGTATCTGCCCGCTCATCCGTCCAAAATTGTCTATCAATTGTTTAAAGAGTTCCCCGCCCATACTCCTATTTTAGCATAGTTTTTGATACTTTGAATTCCTGATGGCGTTTACATCAATATTACAAATCCGGATTCTTTTGTCGAATTATGCGCTTAATCTCTCGCAGGAACTCCTGTCCCGCGATTCTTTTCTCCAAAACCAGCGCTTTCGAGGGAATATCCACTTTTTCCCGTTCCCCCACCGCCATGGTCGCCGCCGGAACAACCTGCGCCCAGGGCGAATCGTCAAAGACAACCTTAACCGTGCTGTTCGTTACGGCGGGATCCAGCCATGAAACCAGAATTACCGGTAAAGTCAGATTCTGGCCGAGAAAGGGTTCCGCCACGCCGGTCAATACCACACAGGCAACCGTAGCGGGAACAACATAATCATCCCCACTCCTCACATCAAAGGGGACCAAATGGTAGTCTTCGGCTTTAAGTCCCTGGTTAAAGGCTTCCCAATCCTCCAGAGAGACCATGTCGTCCCTAAGGAACAGGATTTCCCCCGGCTGCCGCCCCTCCCCTCCGTCCTCCTTCCCGCCACTTTGATTCCTGGCAAAAGCCGCCGCCGCCCTACCTATCTTAAAGTAATCCCCTACAGTATCAGTCCTGATGCCGAGAAGGTTCGTACCCATCGAGCTTCCCCCTATCCGCCCCAAGAGGAGCGCCGCCGGAACGCCGGGATAATGCTGAATGTACTGTTCGGCTTCCCGGTAATACCGGTAAGGGAACAACACACAGTAGGGCCGTTCCGATGCGGAGGCCACCGCGAAAACCGCCACATCGGTTCCGGCGTTTTCGGCGATTCTAACGGGTTTTACCCGTCGAAAAAGCCTGATGGAAGTTTCGACCTGTGTTTTCATGCCCCGAACCTTCCCGTAGAGCTGATCATACGCAAGGTCGGTAACCAGCAACACCGGGGGTCGGAAGAAAAACATCGTTCCTGCTCCTATTATAAAAATAGGAATACCCATCAAAAACAATAGGGTTTTTTTACTTTTTCCTTTCCGGATCATCGGGCTTATTGTATGCCCCCGGCTAAGCTCTGTCTATGCGTGTCCTTGACCAAGGCCGGTTCCTACCATACTATAAAATCAAGGCCCCGGTTAGGGGAAACTCAGTCTGTGTAAATATTAAGGAGCGTTATATGACCAGTTATAGAGAATTAGGGTTGGTCAATACCGTTGAATTGTTCAAAAAAGCGGTAAGCGGCGGTTATGCGTTGCCGGCGTATAACTTCAACAATATGGAACAGTTACAGGCCATCATACAGGCTTGCGTGGAAACAAAATCACCGGTGATCCTTCAGGTCTCCTCGGGCGCCCGGAAATATGCCAACCAGAATCTGCTGAAAAACATGGCACGGGGCGCGGTAGAATACGCCCGCGAACTGGGCTGCGATATTCCTATCGTGTTGCACCTGGACCACGGGGATAGTTTTGAACTTTGTAAGGATTGTATTGAGACCGGATTTTCGTCGGTCATGATCGACGGTTCCCATCTGCCGTATGACGAAAATGCGGCTTTGACCAAAAAGGTCTGCGAATTCGCCCATTCCCGGAAGGATTACGTGACGGTGGAAGGAGAACTGGGGGTCCTGGCGGGGGTTGAAGACGATGTCTCCTCTGAACACAGCCACTATACCCAGCCCGATGATGTTGAAGACTTTGTAAAGAAAACCGGGGTGGACTCCCTGGCTATCTCCATAGGTACCAGCCATGGGCGTACCAAATTCAAGCCCGAACAGTGCGCCAGGGACGTCAACGGCATCCTTATTCCCCCTCCCCTGCGGTTCGACATCCTTGAAGAAATCGAAAAGCGCATCCCCGGTTTCCCCATCGTCCTGCACGGCTCCTCATCGGTGCCTATCGAATACGTCAAGATAATTGAGCAGTTCGGCGGCAAACTGAAGGATTCCGTAGGCATCCCCGAAGAGCAGCTTCGCCGGGCCGCCAAAAGCGCGGTTTGCAAGATCAACATTGATTCCGACGGCCGCCTAGCCATGACCGCCATAATCCGCAAGGTTTTTGCTGAAAAGCCGGAAGAATTTGACCCCCGCAAATACCTTGGCCCTGCCCGGGACGAACTCAAAAAGATGTACGCCCACAAAAACGCCAACGTCCTGGGTTCTGCCGGACAAGCGTAATTTCGCGGGTTCTTGGGGGGCGCTCTATGCGCCCTTTGAGAGCCCCGGCGCAGGGAAAGGCTTAGAGCCTGTTGCGCTTCGCGCATAATGACGGAAACCGGCTATTACCAATACACGGACACTGCGGTAACGCTTGAGACGCCTCCTTTCCAGACCGGGTATGTTTTTGAAGGCTGGTACGATATGGCGGACTTGAGCGGCGAACCGATTACCCAGATTCCCGCAGGCAGCACCGGCGATAAGAATTTCCACGCCAAATGGACGGCGATCCGGTATACGGCAACCTTTTACGCAGACGGCGGAACCCCGGCCGCGCAGACCAGGACCGTGAACTCAGGCGATTCGCTTGGTTCCGAGAATATGCCCTCAATCCAACCAGGACTAAGTTCAGCAAAGAACGGCGGCGGTGCCCAGTTCGCCGGGGAGACTACGATAACCGGGAATAGAACGGTGCACGCGCAATGGACGTTTATTCCTATGCCGGACAATCTCTCGCTTGCCAATGCTTTAACATGGCTCAATACAAACGCGGCGGATGACGGTGAATACATTATCACCTTACGCTTGGTGAACGAAAGTATCGCGCCAACGACGCTTCCCTACAGCGAAAAGACCGTAAAAATAACCATATAATGGCGGCAGGGTGGGTGTAGATAGTAGCGGTATGTTTATTAAGCAATCGGGCGATATCATTTATGGGTCAGGGCGAGCGCATTAAAAAAGAATACCCCCGCTGGGGATCCGTGTTGCCGGGCCCCGGTTTATTGAACAGAAACCCGGATTTGCGCTGCGCAAAAACCCAGGTTTACACGCCGTAAACCCGGGTTTACACACCGCAGGCCCCGCCGCCGTCAGTTGCCGGTAGTACCGCCGGTACCGCCGCCAGAAACCGCGCCGGACATCATGATGAAGTCTGGCGAGGCGTCGCAGCCGCCGGCGGCGGTAATGAAACCTGTGGCGGCTGCTCCCAGAGAATGTTTAATGCGCTCGCCCTGGTGTTAAACGCTATTAATACTGCGTTAAAAAACAGTGTTAATAAAGGTGGCGGTCTATGTTTCATCAGGAAGCAAAAAGCAGCGCAACATCACGGCGGGCGGCAGGGAATAGCCCTATGGCGGGGGAAGGAGGGTGATATGGGATAGAAGTAGCGTGAAGACACGTTCCGGCGACCGGAGGGCTGTCAATCAGCCATGACGGAACGGCGAATGTCTCGCTGGACATTCAAAGTAGATCCTGTACGCAAGATGCGGCGGGACAAAAGGCGAGATGTAAATTTTCGCCTGAATTCATTTTTATGAGGAGTAAATTATGCCGGTAAACGAAACCATTTTCGACACGGTGGACGGACTGGATCGTTTCTCTCGTTGTTTATCGGCGGCTGTCAAGAGCGTCAAAAACTCGGCTGTCATTACGACTAATTCAGCTTACCAGGCGGATCAGCTCGGCATGGAAATAGGACACGCGTATTACGGCCGTTACTTTGGCCAACCCAATAGCTATTGGACTGGATTGGACATAACACCAGGAAAGTGTAGGTTGGTTTTCATGATTAACAATCCCACACCGCCAGATATAAATCTTCAAGGTAGAACCTTCAGTCATTTTAAGATTGAGAATCATTCGCCAGAGAACGTTTGTCTTGTGTTGGAGAGCGCTGAGTTTGACAGATTGGCCGAATCTTTTCTCCCTGACTATGAAAGAGCCGCCATATTCAGGAACTCCCTTGAAGAAGTGAAAATTATCGTTGGGTAACGCGGGTTCGGCGGAAAACCGGCCTCGCGTTAAATAGGCCCCTGGGTACCCAGGGGCCGGCAGCCGGCGTATGCCGGAATATCATTAAGCCGGGACATACCGGCAAGACCTTTGCGGAAACCCGCGCACGGGCGGACCTTTCCCGCCGTCGCATTTGACGCGCTCGCGCGCATGGAAACGACGTTCAGCAAGGAAGCGGACAACGGGCCGGTCCCGGTAGGCGAAGAATAACCGCTTGCTGTAGAGAGGAAAGGCTTAAAGCCTGTTGCATATGCAATAAATTGCCTTTTTATACTATTTTATGCGCGAAGCGCAATGAGCTCTTAGAGAAAGAACCGGCGGCATAAGGGTTGCGGCAAGAAGGACCCAGCCCAGGGGGAGGCGCCGGCAAAAAAAAGCCCAGTAGCAGGAGGCCGCCGCCAGAGGCAGGGCCGTAATGCCGAAAAGGGCTAAGGCCATCCGGAACCGCCGTTTCCTGTTTGAGAGGAACCGGGCAAAGAGGGGTATCCCCAGGGCAATGGCCGTCCATAACACGGGAACCAGCGTCAGGAAGACGGAATCGCGGCGGCCGGCCGGGTTTAGGGAGCGGAACATTCCCTCGGGGACGAGCCAGAGCAGGGCGAAGCCTACGGGATCTCCGGGAGCGGGAATGATGTTAAGGGCGGAAAAAAGGGCAAAGAACAGAAGGGGAAGCAGTGCCGGGAGGCTGACGGTATCCACCAGGGTCGAAAGCCACCGTGAAAACCCGAATTCTCCGGGAGAAATCCAGGGAGCGGTTATATAACGGACCAGGGCGCAAGCGCTTCCTAAAAGCAACGCCCCTACGCCGCCGGAATTGGCTGCCGTCGGCGGCCTCAGGGAAATCCAAAAAAAATAGAACAGCGGCATCCAGAGAAAACAGAAGAAGTTCATACTTTACCCTAACACGGGAAAACCGGTAACTCAAGTCGTCGGGCGTATTTTGCGGCTAAAGCCCCGCCGCAAAAATCCACCCGTGCAACAGGCTTTTAGAATAGCCGCTGGGAGCCGTCGGGCCTTTTCCGCGAAGCGGCGCTGGGGAAAATCATTTTAAGGGCCACATAAAACTGGGGGTTTATGTCGAACATTTTGCCGGCTGCGGGATTCAGTACAAACAGGGTAACCCAACCCGCCCCGACCCGGCAAAATTTACCGAACCGATACCATACCGAAATTTCGGGGACAATGGAGGGATTTGCCTTGACCATGAAGCTGGAAGCGCTGTCGATTTCCACGGTGGAATCCTGTTCGTAATCTTCCAGGACTTCCGGATTTCCCCCCAGCAGATTGATAACGGCGAACAATCCCCCGCCGAGTTGGGCATGAAAGGTAACCGGTCCCAGATCGTATTCCCCGTATAGCGCGGGCCAAAGGGCGCTATAAAAAAGATACGAAAAACCCCGCAGCCCCAGGCCGGCGTGGATGTTGCCGAAATTAAACTGCCCGTAAAGACCCACTTCCGGAATTGGGAAAAAACTTCCGTCCAGAAGCGTCGCGTCATCCCGTCTTCTTTCCGTTGCCTGGACAAAAAGCATATCCATGCCAAGGTCGAATCTGATTTCCGCAAGAAGCGGAAAAACCCCTGCCAGGCTAAGGCAGCAGAGCAAAAAAAACTTTTTCATACGCGTAACTCCTTCTGACAAATATATCTCATATATATCGAATTTGGCGAGAACGCCGGGGACTTATTGAAAGAAAAGACGGTGATCCACAAATCCAACAGACCCTAACCTCTGCGGGGACCCGCAACAGGCTTTTCCCGCTCGGCTCTTTATGAGATTATTTATAGAAGAACACGGTAGAACACTTGAAGGAGTAAACCATGCAGACCACATTGAAGATTGAAGGAATGTCCTGCGAGCACTGCGTCAAAGCGGTGAAAACAGCCCTGGAAGAGATAGGAGGGGTACAGTCCGCCGGGGTGAGCCTTACGGATAAGTCCGCCGTCGTGGACCACGGAGACGGGGTAACGCTGGCGGCGCTTAAAGCGGCGGTGGAAGAAGCGGGATATGCGGTGCTGGAAAGGTGAGGACCCCCAGACCTCCCACCATTTTTATGGGAGGTCCGGGGGGTTCGAACCCCCCCGGCGGGGTGCGGGGCAGAACCCCGCAGGGAGTAGGGAGAGCCCCGCCAGGGCGCCGCCCATGTTTGGCATACTTCCAGGAAACCCAGGTTTCCTGATAAAAACCCCAGGTTTTTCCTGATAGGAAACCGCTCTTTCCTATCAGGAAACCGTTCTTTTTGGGGGGGTGGCGATGCAGAACGTATGATACAGAAGGCAAGGTGGCGGGAAGATGGTAAATTGGAACTATGCAAATAACCATCACCATTAACTATGGCCAGGGGCGACTTATCATACTTTCCGCATCACCACCCAGAACAGAACGGGTTCGTCTTGGAACGGCCGCAGGTGAGTAAAATTTGCCCGTCAGGTAAATTTTACTCACCCCGTATTGTCCGATTGTTACGGCGTTTAGAACCGGTGGCTTAGGTTGCCGTAAGTTTTGCCGTTGATCTCCAGTTTGGAGACCAGGAGGACCCGGTGTTCCCCGTTTCCAGGCAGCGGCCTGGCGGCGCCTTCCAGCGTTACCGCAGCCCCTTCCTTGAGGCCGTCAATGAACCCAACGAGCCTGTTCAAGCCGGTAATGTAGTAGGTAACCGCGTCCTGCCGAAGGGCTATGTTCCCGTCTATCAGTTCCAGGTTTCCCGTAACGGCGGCTTTTTCCCAATAAGGGGTCGTGGGATATTCCCGGTAATACCCCGATTGCGGGCCGGAATAGGGCTGGCGGCCATGCCTGGACCATGCCCCATGCATGGAGTCCGGGCCGGGTCCCCACTGCTGGGCGGACACGGCTGCGACGGCTATCGTCATCAGTAAAGAGATATACATCATGCGTTTCATAGATGCTCCAAATAAAAAAAATTGTTAGAGCCAAACGGCTCGTATATTAGTATGAGCAATTTTCATGCCAAATAGAGTGTCGCCTTATGTTCAGTTTGGCATGATCTCTGCTAATAGCTATCTATGAAGAGGAGGCTCTAAAATGCGGCAGAATAACGGTTTATGCTTTTTCCCCGCGCTGGGGATTTTTCTGCTCCTGGCCGCCGGCTGCGGTTCCCATAAGGCCGGGACGGTAAAGGAATACGAGTTCACGGCGGTCATCCGGGGAACGCTGGAAAAGACGGTATCCGCTGCAGGTTCCCTAAAGCCGGTGGCGACCGTAAGCGTGCTGGCACGGATGAGCGGGAAAGTTGAAAAAATATACGTGGATTATAACGATGTCATCCACAAAGGGGACATTCTGGCCGAACTCAACACGGATATGCTCAGGCTTCAGCGGGAACAGCAGGCCGCGTCGGTGGTGAAGGCCAGGGCAAATTACGAACTTCAGGTTTTGAACTACCGAAATCAGGAAAAACTCGCGGAAAAGAACCTTATTTCTGACTATGAGCTTAAAACCGGGAAGACCACCCTGGACATACAGAACGCGGAACTTGCCGCCGCCGAGGCGTCCCTGCGGGCCATAGAAACCGAAATCAACCAGTACGCCTTCATCGTCTCTCCTATTGACGGCATTGTTTTAGAGCGGAATATCAGTGAAGGGGATACCGTCGTGGAAGGGTCAAGCAGTAATTCTACCAGTCTTTTTACCCTGGCGGAAAACCTTGAGGAGATGCAGATAGAAGCCGGGGTGGGTGAACTTGATATTTCCGGAATACGCAAGGGCCAGGGGGTACGGTTTACCCTGGAAGCCCTGCCGGGGAAACCGTTTTCGGGGGTCGTGGAGACCATCCGGCTTATGCCGGCGATTCAGGACAACGTGGTGTCCTACACGGTAATCGTCAATGTGGACAATTCAGGCGGCTCCCTTCTGCCGGGTATGACCTGCGCCGTCGAGTTTATCGAAGAGCGGAACGAAAACATTCTTCTGGTTCCCAACGCGGCCCTCAGGTATCAGCCGACGGC
This sequence comes from Treponema sp., assembly GCA_031278025.1. The sequence continues at coordinate 6,944 of JAITLF010000132.1, read as the reverse complement.
TCTGACGGAAGATGCGATAGCGGATATGGTCTTTACCGCAGGCCTGCGGGGAAAAGCCGAAGAGGAAAAACGACTTGCCCTGGAACAGCGGAAGGCCGCCCTGGAAGCCCGGTCCCGGGGAGGTAACGCCACCGCGCCCCAGGCCCGGAACGGGCTTACCGGCCTGATGACCGGCGGCCCCCCCGGAGGGCCGGGCATGCCCTCCGGAAACCGGAGGGGTTCGGAAAATATGAGCGGAGGAAGCGCCGCCGCCGTTCCTCCCGGCAGGGGGCAGCCGCCGGCCCCGCCCAAGCCCCTGTGGTACATCTCAGCCGAGGGGAGGCTGGACTGCGTGCTGGTAACCGCCGGTATTACCGACGGCTCCCGCACGGAAATCCGGCTTTGGGGCGGAGCCGGGGGTGAAACCGGCATCCTGGAAGGGCTGTCCGTGATCCTCCGGGAAAAGGTGTAACCATGGCGGTACTGGAACTGCGGGGTATCAGGCGGGAATACCGGCTTGGGGGCAAACAGCAGGGGGGCGTTACGGTCCGGGCGCTCAAGGGGATAGACTTTTCCGCCGATGCGGGGGAGTTTGTGGCGGTGATGGGGCCTTCGGGATCGGGGAAATCCACCTTGATGAACATCCTGGGCTGTCTGGATAAACCCAGCGGGGGAAGCTATCTTTTGGACGGGATAGAAACAACCAAGATAAAAACAAGTAAATCGGAACCAGGTAAATCCGAGGGAGATGCTTTTGCGCTGATCCGCAATAAAAAGATAGGGTTTGTGTTTCAGTCCTTCAATCTTCTTGCCCGTACTACGGCCCTGGAAAATGTGGAGCTTCCCCTGTTCTACTGCTGGGGGGACAAAAACAGCCGGAGAAAGAACGTGAACCGGAAGGAACGGGCGGCAGCGGCGTTGCGGGAAGTAGGGCTTGGGGATAGGCTGTATCATTTTCCTTCCCAGTTATCCGGGGGCCAGCAGCAACGGGTAGCCATAGCCCGGGCCATGGTAAACGATCCGGCGTTTATTCTGGCGGACGAACCCACCGGCAACCTGGACACTGAAATGTCCCTGGAAATCATGAGCCTCTTTCAGGATCTAAACCGCCGGGGAAAGACCATCGTCATGGTAACCCACGAGCCGGAACTAGCGGGGTACACCAAACGGATCGTTACGCTACGGGATGGGAAACTGGTCTCGGATACGGCGGTGGGGGAAAGGCGGAACGCCAAAGAGGACCTTATCCAATGGAAGCGGGACCATTCCCTCCTATCCGGCAAAGAGAATCCCCGCGAGGAGGCATCATGAATCTGTTTCAATTACTCCACTGCTGTTTACGGAACATCTTCCGCAACCGGATGCGGAGCCTCCTTACCTCCCTGGGGATCATCATCGGCGTAGGATCGGTGATCATCATGGTGGCGGTAGGGGAAGGCGCTCAAAAGGAAATCGAAACCCGCATTACCGCCATGGGGACCAATCTGATCCAGATCAGGGCACGGGCAATGCGCGTATGGAACCCCGCCAATCCAGGGGCCATACCCCAGCCCGTCCTGCTTACCTACGCGGAGGCGGCGAAACTCAAGGCGGAAACATCCTACGCGCTGGCAGTCTCCGGAATTACCCAGCGCAATTTTACGGTTTCAGGCCCCCTGGCTAACGCATCGGTGCAGGTCATGGGGGTGGAGCCTGAATACCTTGCCATCAGGAACTGGAATGTCGCATCGGGGCATTTCTTTGCCGGGGAGGACCTGCACGCACGGAACCGGGTAGCGGTCCTGGGGCTTACCACTGCGGCGAACCTGTTCGGCGGGGCTTCCGAAGCGCTGGGGCAGATGGCGCGGATAGGGACCAATTATTTCACGGTCATCGGGGTTCTGGAGAAGAAAGGGGCCGGCGGGAACGGGAACGATCAGGACGACGTTATCATGGTCCCCCTGGACACGGCCCTGTACCGGCTGAACAATTCCCGGAACCTCAACCTTATCGCCATGAGCGTGATCAGTGCGAAATACATGGAAGCGGCCCAGCGGGAAGCGGAACTCATCCTGAGGGAAGCCCGCAGGTTGAAAGATACCGACAATGCGAACTTCGACATCATGAACAGCGCGGAAATGATCGAGATGGCTTCGGAAACATCCCGCAACCTCACCTCCCTTCTGGCCGCCATTGCCGGCGTCTCCCTTTTGGTCGGGGGCATTGGGATCATGAACATCATGCTGGTCTCCGTAACCGAACGGACCCGTGAAATCGGCCTCCGTATGGCGGTGGGGGCCCGGAAGCGGGACATTCTGTTTCAGTTCCTGTCCGAATCGGTTATTTTGAGCCTCCTGGGGGGAATCCTGGGTATATGCCTAGCCTTCCTGGTCTGCCGTATTCTCGTCGTCCTGGCAGTGCCGGCGTCCGTCAACCTTGCGGTCGTCGCGGCAGCGGTTCTGTTCGCCGCCCTGGTGGGAGTCTCGTTCGGGTACTATCCCGCCCGGAAAGCTGCGGGACTCTACCCAATAGAGGCGCTGCGGTATGAATAACAACAAAAAACGCCGAATTCACGATCAAAAATGCCCCTGTCATGATCGTGAATGCTCCAGTCTTATACGTGAATATGGCGTTTTTAGGCGCAGGGCGCTGCCCCGCATCCCGCCGGGGGGGTTGGAACCCCACAGGGCCGGAGGACACAGACCCCCCAAAGGTTTAGGTTTACTGTTGATCCTGATAGTTCAGACGGCGTTTGTTTTCGGCTTTGATTTGGAAACTGCCAGGGGGCTGGCTTTGGCGAATTCCCGTAGCTTGGCTCGGTATAACCTGGCGGTTGAGAGCGCCCAACTGGATGAGACGATTCAGCGGTACAGTACGCTGCCTTCCCTCTCCCTGGGCGCTTCGGCGTCGGCGGATATTCTGGGGGAGGTTTCCCTCAAGGACCGTTTGAGCGGAGGGGCTAGTTTCAGCGTAAGCCAGCAGCTTTACAACGGGGGTAAGAACCGGCTTCTTAAATCCATCAACGCCATGACTACCGGGATCGCCCGTCAGGAAGCGTTGGCGGAATATTTCGCCGTTCTTGATGCGGCGGACGCGGCGTACTACGGGGCGCTGGAAGCCGGGGCGGCCCTGGCAGCCGCTGAAGCCGTGCTGGAAGCCGCCGTCCTTGCCTTGTCTACGGCGGAAATACGCCTTGAAAGCGGGATGATTGGATACGGCGATTACCTTCAAGCCCTGGCGGAACGGGAGGCTAAGGAAACCGCCCGTAACCAGGCCCGGCGGGATCTTACCCTGGGCCTGGTTACGCTTAAAAACATGACGGGCCTGGGGGAACCTGCCCGGCCAGAGGAGATTGACTTTGAGGCCTGGGAGGAAATCATCCGGAAGCTGGCGGGGCTTTCGGAAGAAGCGTCCGCGGCTTTTCTGGAACGCTTCCGCGAAAGGGCGGCGGCCAATAACCCCGCCCTGGCAAAGGCCGCCCTTGCGGGCAGCCGGGCGGAACAGGCCGTGTCCCTGGCAAAGCGGGATTATCTTCCCAGCCTCAACGCCGGCGTATCCGGAGGGATCAACTATTCCCTTACGAACGGCTTTGACCGGCCATCGGGACGGCTTTCCCTTAGCGCCTCCATCCCCCTTGATTTTTGGGTAACCAGCGCCAATGTGGATAAAAAAGTGATTGCCCGGACCGAGGCTGTTCTGGAAAAGCAAAACGCCGAAGTTTCCCTGGACCTGGAGATTCAAACCGCAGTGCTGGATTTGATTACCCAGGCCATGTCGGTGCTGTCTTCCCGCCGGGCAGACGAATACGCCCGCCGCCACTACGAGCAGGTCCTGGAACAGTACCGCCTGTCCCGCGCCTCGGTTGCGGAACTGTCGGATGCCGCAGCCCTGGCAGGTTCAAACCGTTCCCAGTACATCAAAGCCAGGTACGGTTTCCTTGACGGTCTCTCCAAACTCAGAAGCCTCGGCGGATTTTCCTCCGATGAAGCGTTGCACGCCGCCCTCTTATCCTGGTAACCCGGAAACGGTGATGAAGAGGGTAAAGGGTACGGCAATGAAGGGTACGATGATGAAGGCGCCGATGCGGGTTTCCGGGATGAACATTCCAGTAAAGACAGCATCCCTGATCGCCGCGCTGTTGACGTGGCTTCTCCTTTCGGCTTTGACGGTATTTATCATCCTGGAGATCCGGGACCGGGCGCGGCTCATACGGGACAACGATAACGAGCGGCTTTTCAGCGTCCTCTTTACCAGCCTGCGGGACTATGCGGATTTCGGTTCCGCCATCGAATCTTCCCCGTTGCTGCGGTGCCGGATCGCCGGCTTCGGCATCTTTGGGGAGGACCTGAAGCCGATTTACGACTGGGGCATGGTTCCGCCGGTTCTTGATGAAGATATATTGAAGAACAGCCGCCGGGCCGGGCCGGATCGGTACGCCGTTCCTGACAAGCAGGGAAGCCGGGTCAAGTTCATACTCCGCACGCGGCCCAAAACGATGCCGCCGCCCCCGCCGGACCGGGGAAACATGCGGGGGCCTCACCACGAGCGGATGCCGGACCGGGAACAGGAGTGGCGGGGTCCTGAGTTCACCTTCTTCTCTAGCCTGGCCCGCAGCAAGTATCTTTACATTGATGTGATCCATCCCGCCTATTGGCGTACCCAGACCGTAACGGCGGTTTTTTTCCCCCTCTGCGAACTGGCCCTGCTGGTTTTGGTGTTCTTTATCCGGCGGCTTTACCTCAAGAACCGGGAGTACCGGGACCGGATAGACGCTCAGAAAAACCTGGTGATCCTGGGAACCGCCGCAAGCACCCTGGCCCATGAAATCAAGAATCCCCTGCTTTCCATCAGGCTTCAAACCGGGATACTGGGGAAACTCTTCAGCGGAACCGGGCAGGAAGAGATCGCGGTCATTAACCGCGAGGTGGAGCGCCTTTCCGCCTTAACGTACCGGGTGAACGATTTTCTCCGGGACGCGGTGGGAAATCCCGTGCCGTTGAATAGTTATACGGTTCTCCGTGAAATTTCTCGGCGGCTTTGCGGCACGGATATTGTTGACGACGGCGCTGTCCGGGACGGGATGATCCTCATGGACAGCGAACGCGCCCGGTCTGTCTTTGAGAACCTGATCCGCAATGCCCTGGAAAGCGGCGGGCCGGAAGGGGAAGTAGGGGCCTCCATACAGCGGGCCGGTGGCCGGGCCGCCGGACATAGCGGATGTCTTCCGGGGCGCATGGTCATCACCATTACCGACCGGGGCAGGGGAATAGGGCCGGGAGACCCGGAACGGCTCTTCGATCCCTTCTTCACCAGTAAAAGTACCGGCACCGGCATAGGGCTCAGTATCAGCCGGCGGTTCATAGAGGCTGCCGGAGGAACCATCGCGTTGGAGAACCGGGAAGGCGGCGGCGCTCTTGTGCGGTTCGCGCTGCCTGAGTACCAGGTTGTCTGAATACCGGAAGGAGGAATCATGCGGGTTTTGATTACCGATGACGAACGGAACATACGGGAATCCTTAAAAAAATATCTGGGCCTGGAGGGGATAGACTCCCAATGCGTCGAGACCGGGGAAGAAACGCTCCTGCTGCTTGAACGGGAGTCCTTTGACGCGGTGATTTTGGACCTGAAGCTGCCGGGCATGAGCGGTCAGGAAGTTCTCGCCTGGATGCGGGACCGGGGCGTATCCCTTCCGGTGGTCATGATCTCCGCCCACGGGCAGATCCCCGACGCGGTAGAGGCTCTGAAGACCGGGGCGCGGGATTACCTGATCAAGCCTTTTGATCCGGCAGAATTATCCATCAAGCTCCGGCAGTTGGTGGACGACAAGCGGCGGGAAAACCTGCTTGAGGCGGAGAAACGAATCGCCGGTCCCGGCGGTCTCATCGGCGGAACCGAAGCCATGCGCCGAATCTCCGCCCGGATAGACCGGATCGCCGCTTCCGACGTAACGGTTCTTATCACCGGGGAAAGCGGCACGGGTAAGGAAGTGGCCGCACGGGAAATACACCGCCGGAGCCCCGGCGCGTCTGAGCCCTTTGTCGCGGTGAACATCGGCGGCATACACGAGGGCCTCATGGAAAGCGAACTCTTCGGACACGAGCGGGGAGCCTTTACCGGCGCCTCCGCCCGGAAACAGGGCCTCTTTGAACTGGCGGGCCGGGGCGTCATCTTTCTGGATGAGATAGGGGAGATGCCCCCGCCGCTCCAGGTAAAGCTGCTTCGGGTCCTCCAGGAACGGAAGATACGCCGCCTGGGTGGTTCCGCCGCCATCCCGGTCGGCGCCCGCATTGTTTCCGCCACCAACCGGGACCTGGAGGCCCTGGTAAAGGATGGGCGCTTTCGGGAGGACCTCTACTACCGGCTTAACGTCTTCCGCCTTACCCTTCCGCCCCTGCGGGAGCGCAGGGAAGACATCCCCCTCTTGACGGAACATCTGCTGCGAAAACTCAGCGTCCGCATGAGCCGTCCCGCGCCGTCCCTGCTGCCGGAGGCGCTGGAAAAACTGCGGGGATATTCCTTTCCCGGGAACATTCGGGAACTGGAGAACATCCTGGAGCGGGCCCTTATTTACGGAGGAGGGAAGAAGATACACCCCGGAGACATTGATATCCGCCAGGACGCCGGGTTTTCCGGCGCCGTTGCCGGCAACGGCGTTTCTGGAAACGGCGTTGTCAGCAATGTTGTTTCTGGAAACATTGTTTCCCTGGAAGAGCTGGAGAAACAGGCCGTCAGGGAAGCCCTGGTCCGGTGCAAGGGAAACCGCACCAGGGCGGCGGAAGCATTGGGGATAAGCAGAAAAACCATCCTCAACAAAATTAAGATCTACGGCCTGGAGTAGGCCCGTGAAATCGGAGTTCATGGCACCGGTTTCGAAGTTCCGGACTCCGATTCCGAAGTTCCGAACTCTGATACCGAAGCTCCGGACTCCGATTCCGAAGCTCCGGACTCCGATTCCGAAGCTCCGAACTCCGATTTCGAAGCTCCGG
>JAITLF010000129.1 GCA_031278025.1 Treponema sp. | reverse complement strand
ATGGCGCAGAAGGATCAGGGAATCCTTCTTTTTAGTTACGGCGCAATAATGGTAGACCGGGCAATTGTCAATTTTGAGAATGAAGGATATCCGCTCCTTGTGAGCGATGAGGAAGAACTTATCTGGAGTGATGGAACGCCGGACACAATTATTAGCGCAGAATGGTGGATAGGAAAGTCATCGTAATTGCCGTCAATACATTCCTGCGTAATCAACCATCCCCGCCCCGGAGTTCTGGCCAAGGGTCCGGCGGGGCATGGTTGGTTCTGCAAGGCATGGATTTACTACGGGTTTAATGTCCGCACAAAGCAAACTGCATAAGGACGCCCATTTATCGGGATTTTTTGCATACTTATGCAAAAATTTCACAAGCGCCACAAGGCTCCTAGATATCTTTGAGCAGGGAGGGCCCTTTTTATCTCCCGGATAAGCCCATTGCTTCCGATATTGAAGCATGAAGAAGCTCCTTGTTCCCCTATTATGCCTTGCCCTGTGGTGTTTCGGCGCCTGCGCCGCCGCGCCCCCGGCGGAGGAGCCCCCCGCCCCTGTTGCGCCCGCCCCCGCGCCTGAAGAACCGGCGCCGGAGATACTGGAGCCGGAATTTTCTATCCTTTCCATCGCCATCCTACAGGCGGAGCTCATCAACACCCGTTTTAAGGTGCGGCTGCGTATCGACAACCCCAACAGCTTTCCCCTGGAGCTTTCCGCGTTTAACTATGAACTCCACGGCGCGGGCCGCTACTGGGCGGAAGGCCGGGAAAGCGATCTCCTGGCGATCCCCCCGGCGGACCACGCGGAAAAGGAATTGTTCCTGCTGATGAACTTTATGAACATGAAGCGGGACGTGCTGGACCAGGTTATCGCGCTCCAGGCCGTGGACTACCGCTTCTCCGGGGATGTGGTGGTCAGCGCCGCCGGCGAGCGCCTTCCCCCCTTTGTCATGCGTTTTGACAGGTCGGGAAAATCGCCGGTGGAGCAATGAGTTCTACGGAACAATTAACAGTGAGCAGGTATCAGTGAACAGTGAGCAATGAACAGATAGCAAGTAATAATAACTGCCAACTGCTCATTGTTAATTGTTACCTGTTCTGAAGAGGGCGGGAAAAATCACCACTGCCTGGGCACAAAGCCCTCCGGCGGGGGAATTAAACGCACCGACTCGCCGGTCAGCTCAAGCACATAAAAGCCGCTCTCCCCGGCATAACGCTGGACATCCGCGTCAACAACGCCCCCAGCCATCGCCCCCAGCAGCGTTTTCCCCGCAACTTCCGCAGGGGGGTGTTTCCTCACCAGCTCCATCCGTTTCAGATGCTCGTCCACGTCTTTTGTTCTGTCCAGTTCACGCTTCACTTCCACCGCCATTGCCAGGCCCGTGTCGGAAAGCAGGATGTCTATGTCCGTCATAATACGGTTGTTTTCGTCGAATATCGGCACCCGCTGGTATGCCCGTTGCAGGTTATAGCCAGGAAATTTCTCCCATAGGCGGGCGGCAATCAGGGTCTCGATCAGCTCCCCCAGGGACCGGTTCAAGCCGCCGACATTTCCGGCGACCCGCTCAACGGTTTTTTTCAAGGCTTCCATTTCTTTGATGCTCTTCTCTATCCGCCGGTCGGTTTCCTTCATCTGTCTGTCGGTTTCTTGCATCCGCCTGTCGGTTTCTTGCATCTGCCGGTCGGTTTCTTCCATCCGTTTGTCCATCCGCCTGTCGGTTTCCTTCATCTGCCGGTCGGTTTCTTCCATCCGTCTGTCCATCCGCCTGTCGGTTTCCTTCATCTGCCGGTCGGTTTCTTTCATCATGGCCCAAATCTCGTCAACAGCGGCTTTCCATTCCGGCGCAAGTTGTGTCTTCTCCATAGCAACCTCTACTCCAACCATACCTTGTTTCCGGGCTTTTGTACAGTCGCGGGCCGGTCCCGTCACCCTCGCCCTCGGCCCTCGGCCCTCGGATCAAGTCCGAGGGCCGAGGGCCGAGGGGGTTGGCCGCCTTTTTTCGGTAAGATTTTTTGTGCGGCAATGCGCCCAAATCGCCCAGGCGTAGGCGCAGTCGAGTGTATGGCTGGCGCATATAGGCGCGGGCTTTTCGCCGGAATTAAAAAATGGTGCATACGGCAGGGAATATACAGGCAACTTCATACCGTACAGGAACGAGGACGGAATAGCGTAAAGGGGAAAGAAAAATGCGCCGTGGCCCCGCAGATGTTGACGGAACTGCGGGGGCGGACACCCCTTACACGCCCATGCAGGTCCCCACCGCCAGCGCGGTGTCAACCATAAAATGATCCGTGGGCACGGTTTTAACCTTTCCCGCGGGGACGCTCAGGTCTACGGCGCCGATGCGGTTCCCCTGCAGGGCGACCATCTTGCCGTAATCGCCCCTGGCCAGAAGCTCCGCCGCGGCGGTGCCCAGGCTGGTCGCCAGGACCCGGTCCGAGGCGCTGGGTATGCCCCCCCGCTGGATGTAGCCCAGGACCGTGGCCCGGGCTTCCAGCCCTGTTTCAGCCTCAATCTCCCGGACCAGCCGGTGCGCTATGGAGGGGGATGCGGTCTGTTCCCGGTATTTTTTCCGCTCCTTTTTGTCCATGGCCGCCTCCTCCACCGATACGGCCCCCTCGGCAACCACCACAATGGAAAAGCCGCTGCCCCCGGCGGTTCGTTTTTCCAGGTGCCGGGCAATGGCCTTGATATTGTAGGGGATCTCCGGGATCAGGATGATGTCCCCGCCGCCGGCAATTCCCGCATAGAGGGAAAGCCAGCCCGTTTTGTGGCCCATGATCTCGATGATCATCACCCGGCCATGGCTTTTGGCGGTGGAGTGGAGCCGATCAATCGCCTCGGTGGCGATGGACAGCGCGGAGTGGAAGCCGAAGGTGCGGTCGGTTCCCACGATGTCGTTGTCAATGGTCTTGGGGAGGCCCACCACGTTTAAGCCCTCCTGGGCGAGGAGGTAGCCCGTGGTGTTGGTGCCGTTCCCCCCCAGCACAACCAGGCAGTCCAGGTTGAGTTTGTGGTAGTTTTCCTTGATCATCTCCACCTTGTCTTCCCCGATATCGTTGTCGTCCCGGGGCCGGGCCTTAAAAGGCTTTTCCCGGCTGGTCCCCAGGATGGTGCCGCCCCGGGTCAGGATACCCATAAAGTCCACCGGCCTCAGCATCCGCCACTCCTCGTCGATGAGCCCCCGGTAACCGTTGGCAATCCCCACGGCGGTCATATTGTGCCGGTCATAGGCGGCGCGGCACACCCCCCGGATGGCGGCGTTCAGGCCCGGGCAGTCCCCCCCGGCGGTCAAAATCCCGAAAGTCTTTGTTGCGCTCTGTTCCATAGTATGATTGGAACCTCCTTGTATTCGCTCATAAATTGGTCGATATAATCTATAAGCAAGTATAGTTGCGATAAGGCTGCTATGGGAAGAAGGCTTATTTTTTTATTTACCCTATGCCTCATGATTGCCGCTGCCCCTGGCGCGGATGAGGAAACCGAGCAAAACCTCGCCGCCTTTGCGGATCCCGCCCGGATTTGGGGCGGCGGCGTTGAAAGCGTCATCGAAGCGGCCTACCGGCAGTGCTTTAGGACCTGGATACTGGACGGCAAGGTGATGAATATCCGTATGCCCTTTGCCCAGAA
>JAITLF010000125.1 GCA_031278025.1 Treponema sp. | reverse complement strand
GGCGGCGGCCCGGGCTTTTTTTGAGGACTGCAAGGGCCGGGGCATACATTCGGTGGCCATAAGCCAGGTCTTCTCGGTGATACGGGAGGACCACGAGGAACAGGCGGCGGCGATCTGCCGGTATCGATCAGGGGCTTGCCGAAAAAGCCTTGGCCCGCATTGTCGAGATGGTGGCGGATCATCTGGACTCGATGAAAAGCTCCGGGGACGCGGTGGATGTGATCCTTGTGGGGGGCGGTTCCATCCTGCTCCCGGACCGCATCGCCGGCGCGAAGAAGCTCTGCAAGCCGGATCACTTTGCCGTTGCCAACGCCATAGGATCGGCTATCTCCAAGGTAAGCGGGGCCTACGAAAAACTCATCTCCTACGATGAGACCCCCCGGGAAAAGGCCCTGGAAACGGCCAGGGCCGAGGCCGTAGAATTGGCGGTCCGAGCGGGCGCCCGCCGGGAAACGGTTGAGATCGTCGATGTGGAGGACGTGCCCCTGCAGTACCACACGGGCAATACCTGCCGGGTCAAGGTAATGGCTGCGGGCGAGCTGGGGTAGAGGTCCATATGCGTTTACTTTGGGGTCTGGCCCCGGTCGGAGACCCCTGGGGACAGACCCCCATGGGCGCTTACTTTAGGGTCTGGCCCCGGTCGGAGAGCCCTGGGGACCGCCCTCTGTGGGGCCAGCCCCCCCATAGGCGTTTACTTTGGGGTTTGGGCCTGGTTGGAGATCCCTGGGGACAGACCCCCATAGGCGTTTACTTTGGGGTCTGACCCCGGTTGGAGACCCCTGGGGACAGACCCTTCTGTGGGGACAGACCCCTCCTTTTAAGTAAACGCCCATGGGTAGAGGTCCGGGCTTCGGGTTCAATTCACTCCCCCAGAACCCGCACGTGGACCTTCCGCGTCCGGGGGCCGTCGTATTCGTTAAACCATATACCCTGCCAGACGCCCAGGAGGAGCCGCCCTTCCGACACGATAAGGGTAATAGAGGGCCCGACCAGGCTGGTCTTGGTATGGGCCGCGGAGTTGCCTTCGGCATGGCGGAATTCCCGAAGTTCCGGGGAGATCCTGCCCAGGGCCAGAAGCACGTCCCGGGGTACGTCGGAATCGGCGTTTTCGTTAACCGTAACCGCCGCGGTCGTATGCGGGACAAAGACCACGCAGATCCCCTCCGCAATTCCGGAAGCGGCCACGACCCGCTGGACCTCCCCGGTAATATTGAGCCATTCATCCCTGGCGTTTGTCCGCAGGGTAAAAGCCGCCAAACTTGTCATGGTTTCTCCTCATGTCTGTTTCCGCTTGAAGCGGATCTCGCGGAAACTATCGCCCCCTATAGCTTCGTTTTTATGGCGACAGAAAACCGTTGAAGAAGCTATTCACAAATTCCACCGGGCCAACCTCCTTGTTCAGGATTTGGTAAAGCCCCGTGGAGATGGGCATCTTGAGCTTGTGCTTTTCCGCGAGAATCTTTACGCACTTTGCCGCGGCGGCTCCCTCGGGAAGATAACCCAGCTCGCCTATCCGGGCAAGCAGATCCTCCAGATCCGTGAACCGGGCAAGTATGTCATTCTCTATTATTTCCCTGCCGAAACGGCGGTTCCTTCCCCAGATGGAGCGGCAGGTTACATCCAGATCGCCCACCCCGGAAATGGAACTGAAGGTCTCAGGATGCGTGGCGCCCATGGCCATACCCAGGTTCTGAATCTCGTTAAGCCCGGCCGCGAGCAGGAGCGATTCCGTGCCGTCGCCGAAGATACTGCCCTCGCCGTCGGCGCTTCCCGTTTTAAGGGCGTCCAGTATCCCAAACGCGATGGCGATAACATTTTTCGCCGCCGCCGCCACCTGGACCCCCCGGACATCCAGCGAGGAAAAAACCAAAAGCCAATTGCTCTTGATCAGATCCCGAAAACGGAAGGAATTCTTGGCGTTTTCGCTGGCGGCGATAAGGCCGGTAACCTTGCCCCGGGACACTTCCTCCGCGTGGCTCGGCCCGGCAATATAAACAAGCGAATTATGGTAAAACCCCGGGAGGTAGTCTTCCAGGGTTTCAAGGATCAGATGCGGCCCTTTGGAGCTTTGCAGGAAACCCTTGGTAATTACCGCGATGGCCGTCTCCCCCTCGCGGATCGAGGGAACCGTAAGTATCTTCTTTACCGTATCCAGCAAAAACATCGACGGGGCGGCCAAAATAAGGAATTCGGTCCCGTCGGCGGTTCCGGTAATGTCCGTACTCGCGACAAGGTTTTCGGGAAGCCTCACATCCGGCAGAAAGCGCGAATTGCTGTGTTCCCGGTTGATTTCATCCACAGTTTCCGGTTCGTGCGCCCAGATGGCAACATCGTTCCCCTTGTCGGCGATAACCTTGGCGACCGTGGTTCCCCAGGCGCCCGCCCCAAGCACTGCTATACGTGGTTTCATATTTTCTCCTAAAAGAAATTATACTATATTGAGAGGGGGGCCTGTTACCGTGCGGCGGCTGCCGGGCAATAAAAGCCGCTTTCCGGCCCCCCTGCGCTCCAAAGGTTTTTGCCGCCACACCTATTACGGCAAAAACGCTTTTCCGCTACCCCCCGGTTAGGCTAACGCCGGCCCCCGGCTGAACAGCTTTGCATTAACAGGCCAAAGCCATGCGCTCAAATTCATCGGCCAGCGCCTCTATCACCCCGATGCCGTTTTGCCAGAAGTCCGGCCCCTCGATATCGAAACCCGCCCGACGGGCCGCGTCCTCCGCGGAAGCCTGCCCGGTCAGGCGCAGTATCTCCCGGTAGCTCTCGGCAAAACCGCTCCCCTCTTTCCGATACCGGGAATAGAGGCCCAGCGAAAAGAGCAGCCCGAATGCGTAGGGGTAATTGTAAAACGCCAGACGCGGGCTGTAGTAGTGGCTTTTGACCGCCCACATATACGGGTGCGTTTTTTCCGGGTCAAGGGCGTCCCCGTAGGTTTTAAGCTGGGCCCGCCTCATCATATCGCACAGTTCCGCCGGAGAAAGCTCCGCTTCGTCCCGGCGGTCAAAAAGTTCCTTCTCAAAGTAGTACCGCGACAGTATATCGACAATCACCTGGCAGCTATCCTTGAGGTTCCCCTCGATAAGGGAAAGCTTCTCCGCCGGGTTTGCCCGGATCTCCGGGGAGGACAGGGCCCCCTCAAAAACGATGGTTTCGGCAAAGATGCTTGCCGTTTCCGCCAGGGTCATGGGGTAATTCGCCCGGCTCGGGGGCAGGTCCTTGATAACGTCGTGGTGGTAGCCGTGCCCCAGTTCGTGGGCCACGGTAGTCACCGAGTCGAAGGAACAGGCGAAGTTGCAGAGTATCCGCGATTCCCCGGCCAGGGGAAAGCCCGTGCAGTAGGCGCCCCCCACCTTGCCTTCCCGGCCCCCGGCGTCGATCCAGTTTTCGCGGAAAGCCCGGCGGGCAAAATCCCCCATGCGCCGGTCAAAAGCGTCGAAATGTTCGCAGATAAACGCCGCCGTTTCCTTCCAGGACCATTCCCTGCCGTTCTCCCCCAGCGGCGCAAAGAGGTCGTAAAAGGCGCAGGTCTCAAGCCCCAGGATTTTCGCCTTGGCCTTAAGGTAGCGCCGGAACACCGGGAGGGAATCTTCCAGGGCGCCGATAAGCGCCGCGAGGGTCTTTTCGCCAAGCCGGGACTGGAACGCCGACTTCCGCAGCGCGCCGATCCCGGCGGAAGCCGCGCCGCCGCCGTTTTCGCCGGTCCGCCGCCAGCCCCGGCGCGTGTCCAGCGTGATGGCCGTTCCCTTGACGCCGTTAAGGGCGGCCGCGAGCGGTATCTCCACCGATTTCCAGGCTTCAAGTTCGGCATGGTACGCCTTTTCGCGCACGGCGCGATCCGGGTTGTAGGCCAGGTCACGCAGGGCGGCCGCCGTCTTCCGCTCCCCGCTTGCCCCGTCCCACAGCGCGGAGGCTGTGGAGGAGACCGCGCCGTGCAGCCGTTCCCAGGCGTCCCCCCCGGATCGGGCAAGGTCGTTGGCAAGGTCCTCCAGTTCCCCCTTCATCATGAACCGGGCGCCCTCCAGGGAAGTCGTGATAAAGTAACGGTAGGGTTCAAGCCGCTCATCGGTTTCAAGACATTGAAGGACAAGTTCCCGTTTTTCCAAAAGCCTGGTCTTGAAAAGCACCCGGGCTTTAAGCAGGGGCAAGGCGGCGGCCTCCAAAACGCCGATTTCCCTGAGCGGGCCGCTGTCGCGGGTATCGGCGGTATAGACGGCTTCCGTATAGGCGTGGAGGTTTTCATGGTAGCGGCCCGCGTCGTCGGCCG